>JAFGNQ010000208.1 GCA_016926925.1 Candidatus Aminicenantota bacterium | reverse complement strand
GGATTGCAGGACATTTGGGCGATGGTTTCGAGATTGATTGTAATCAAACAGGTCGCAAGTCCCATCCGGCTTGTTGTATGAGCCGCCTCGCAGCCGGCATGACCGGCACCGACGATGAGACAATCATAATCTACCGAGTTATGCATGCGGATTTCTACTTTCCGATACAGAAACGTTCAAAGATATCAGCCAAGACGTCATCGCTCCGGATTTCGCCCATGAGCTGGCCGATGGCTGGAAGGGCCCTTCGAATTTCCTCGCCGTACATGTCCTCAGGGTGACCTTCCTTGAGGAGGATCAATCCCCTGTCTAAGGCATTGCGGACATCCTCGAGCAATAGTTTCTGCCGAAGATGGAGGATGATATCATCACCTAGGTCCTGATCGATGACGAAAAGCTCGGCGATCTTGGTTTTGAGGAGCTCGAGGTTGGTCCCCTTTAGGGCTGAGACCCCCAAAAGAGGATGCCGCGGCGCATGGTCACGGATCGTGTTCATGTTCATTTTTCTGGGGAGGTCGATTTTGTTCACCAGGATAAGTCCTTTTTTGTCCTGATAGCGATTTATGATGCCGATGTCCTCGGGAGTCTCCGGGCGGGAGGCATCCAAGAGGATCAAGACTCCGTCGGCTTCTGAGGCAAGGCGACGGCCTCTTTTGATTCCTTCTTTATCGATAGGATGGGAAGGGGTGTCCAGTCCCGCCATATCGATCAGTGTGAAGGTGGTCCCGTTTATTGCAATGCGTTCTATGAGATAATCGCGGGTTGTTCCCGGATAGGGAGAAACGATGGCTCTGTCCTTGTTCAGAAGGGCATTGAATAAAGTCGATTTTCCTACGTTTGTTCGGCCGGTAATGGCCAGATTCGGTCCTTCGGCCAGGGTTTTTCCATAGGCATAGCTTTCAATGAGCGCTTGGACAGAGGTAACGGCCTTGTTTAAGGTTTTGCCGATGGTCAAGGACGATATTTTAAGTCCGTCGTCAGGAAATTCGATACAGGCTTCGATTTGAGAAAGCAGGTGCGTCAGGTTTTTCCTGAGAGAATGGATCTTTTTGGAGAGTCCACCCTCCATCTGACGGAAGGAGATCTTTGCAAGAGCCAAAGACGGAGCCCGGATCATGTCGTCGATAGCTTCGGCCTGTAGGATGTCGATGCGTCCGTGGATGTATGCCCGAAGCGTGAATTCTCCGTGGGTTGCATGCCGGGCTCCTGCCAGGATGCCGAGCCGGACGACCTCTTCCAGAATGACCGGGCTGCCATGACAGCTGAATTCCACCACGTCTTCAGCCGTATAGGTATGAGGAGCAGGGAAAAAAGTGAGGTAGGCTGTTTCAAAGGGTTCTTTCTTCTCAAAATTATAAACGTTACCCAGCACCGGGTGACAGGGAGGAATTTTTTTCTGGGCTCGCTTCAGCTTGAACATTTTATTGGCAATCGTAAGAGCCTGGCTGCCGCTGATGCGCACCACTCCCAGTCCTCCGTAACCCGGAGCCGTAGAAACTGCGATGATCGTATCCTCGAGCATGACTCCTCTATAATAGAACGGATTGCGCCGACAGTAAAGTATCCTTAACGGGTAAGTATGCAAGCCCGCCTCTGTGATAGAGCGTAGCGAAAGGGAGGAAAGGCGTATTGCAGTTCGTTTGAGTTATATCGCGACTGGGAAGCTTGTGTGAGTCACGGTCTGTTTGAGTCGCATGGTGGTTGGTGGGGGGGTCTTAGACGAAAACAGACCTGCTTTTCCCTGATGATGGATGCAAGGCCGGAGGGAGCCGAGAAGCGTGATTCGGATTCTTTTCAGTCTTTGACAGGTATGATCTTCATGCGTTTCAGAAAACCGTCTCCGAGGCTTTCAGACGTGATTCCCGGAATTTGATTGACCGTCACATGGACGATCCGCCTCTCATAGGGATTCATAAAATCCAGGATTTCCTTTTCGCCGGATTCATGAACTCTTTGGGCGACCATTTGGGCGTGGTCACGGAGTTCCTGCTCTTTCCGCTGTCTGAAAAAATCACAGTCCGTCTGGACCTTTTTGGTCGAGACCTTGTTGAGGAGGTGTTGGATCGCGAGCAAAAGAGATCCGTCCTTACGGAGCAGGATACGTTTGTCTTCGCCTTCGAAAATGATGTAGAGGATGTCCCTTTTTTTCTTCGTGTAATACTTGATATCCAGAGGGAGGTGGGTCAGGAGAGCGTCCAAGAATTCGGTGGCCGCCCTATCGTCAGCAACGGCTTTGGGTTGGGCTCGGATCACGATTTCTTTGCTCTTGATGCCGAAGAGCTTTGTCTTTTCGGCGACGATTTCATAGTCGAATTGCTCTCTGGGCAGTTTCAAGACGTGCTCGGCAAGACTGATGACGTCTTCGAGGTTTCTGCCCTTGAATTCCTGAGGTTGATTATTTTTTTCGCTTTTTTCCATGGGATTCTCTCTTTTTCTTGTGCATGAAACGATTCGTGAGGTATTGCTGGCCGATCTGGAGAATGTTGTTGGTCAGCCAGTAAAGCACAAGGCCGCTCGGAAAATTCATGAAGAAGATGGTCATGATCACAGGCATAATAAGCATCATCCGCTGCTGGGTGGGATCAGCGGATGTGGGTGTCATTTTTTGAGAGATGAATTGGGTAAGTCCCATCAATATGGGGGTCACATAGAAAGGGTCCTTAATGGACAAGTCCGTTATCCAGAGGAAGAATGGGCTGTGCCGGAATTCGATGGAGACGATGAGCAGGCGGAAAAATCCCCAAAAGACCGGCAGTTGGATGAGCATAGGCAGGCATCCTCCTGCGGGGTTGACGCCGTGCTCTTTGTAGAGTGCCATCATCTCCTCGTTCATTTTCCGTCTCTGGTTGATGTCTTGTTTGGCCTTCTTGTACTTCGCTCTCAAAGACTTAACCTTGGGCTGGAGTTCCTGCATTTTGGCCATTGATTTGGTGCTGCTGTAAGTGAGGGGGAAGAAAATAACCTTGATAATGATGGTGAGGAGGATGATGCTCAGACCCCAGTTGGGCAGGACATTATGAATTTCTTTGATGGCGATGTAGAGAATCTCGGCGATAAACCCGAAAAATCCGTATTTGATGATCTTAGTCGTTTTGAAGCCCAGATTTTTCAGAGAGTCATACTGCTTGGGACCAATGTAGGCTTTTTCCGTGTGATTCACAGCCAGGTAGAAAAAGGATTGCTGCTCGACCATGTCCTGAATGAAAGTCGCACTCGCATTTTGAGGCGATGTCAGAAACAGGGCTGTGAAATACTGGTCTTCATACCCTGCCCACTGGATGAAGGAAAAAACGCTCTGTTCCGGTTTGTATTTGTTTTCGTCCACATGAAAGACCTTATCTCCCGAGTAGGCAGCGACTCCTCTCCCCCCTCCGAACCTCTTTTTTTGCTCTTCTAGAGTCGGATTGCCGATGCTGGGGCCCCAGAGAAGATTCGGTTCGATTTCTTGTCCGGCCTTCCAGACTTTGACTCGGAAGTCGAAATCGTAGCGGCCGTCCCTGAATGTGAAAATTTTCTCGACTTTCGTTCCTTCCTCGTTGGCAAACTGGAACACAATCGAGCCTTCCCTTCCTTGAGTCAATTCCAGTTTTTGTTGTGTGGATTTGAAAAAGGAGTGGTTTAAAACCCGGTCAAAACTCGGATCTTCCGTATTGAGTGAAAAGGGATAGAGGTCCCGGTCTTTTGCTTGGATGGAGACAAGCTCTATGTCCTCTCCCTCGAAATCTTTATGTTCCTTGAGTTGCCAACTGTGGAGCACGGCCCCCTTGTTGCTCCAAACGGCTCTGTAGAGTGACGTCTCGATGATGATCCGCTCTTCCTTCTCGCCCTCGATGGGTTGGAATTCCTCTGGTGGGGCTTTCTTTTGGGGTTCTTGAAGTTGGGGCGTCTCTGCTTTCAGGGCCGGTGCTTCGGATTTGGGTGCGAGTTCGGGGCGCTGG
>JAFGNQ010000207.1 GCA_016926925.1 Candidatus Aminicenantota bacterium | reverse complement strand
TTTGGGCTCTCTTCCGAGGATGATTCACTGCAAAGCAGTCGATTTCAATTTTTTTTACATCAGGCGAGATATCGATGAAGTTCCATTCTCTTGTGAATGTATGATTCAACCTTGAATCTTTGACAATTTCCGATCGGGGATCGTCTAATTCCGAACTGTCAAAAACCAGGCTTCTCAAATGCTCCAACTTTTTGCTGGCTAATTCCGCAGCTCGTATGCCGCAATCGCTCTTGCGTTTAACTAATAGAGAATGGCAGATCAACTGGGCAGTTCCCAGAATGAGAAGCATCATAAGAACCATTGAAATCAGAAGCTCGATCAAGGAAAATCCGTTTTTAAAATTTCTGGAGCGATTAAAAATATAAATCATTCCTTACTTCCTGTTTTCGAAAATTGGTTGCATGCCCTGTGCCAATTCAGACGTATTGTGCTGACAGAGGGAAATCAGTATCTGAATTTGAGCGGAGTCAACGAAAGTTGACATATTGGACGGAATTGTTGTGGTTAAGGGTTCATCCCTGTTTACTTTGGACCCAGTTTGATTTTTTTCTCAGCGAATGATAATTCTAAATATCCTGCACTGGATTCTATGAAGGAGATTTCCCATGAAAAAAATTTGGATTCCAATGATGATTGTCTTAATGCTTGGCTCCCTGTCATTCATATCCGGACCTATGAAGGACCTGAAAGTTTACATTTCGGTGGACATGGAAGGTATTGCAGGGGTGGTTGCCGTAAGTGAATGCAGCTCGAAGGGGAGCGACTATGATTATTTCCGCCGTATCATGACACTCGAGACGAATGCGGCCGTGGAAGGGGCGATCGCAGCGGGAGCTACCGAGATCGTGGTTCGTGACGGCCATGGAGCGAAAACGAATATCGTGCCCGATCTGCTTCATAGAAAAGCCAGGCTTTTGCGTGGAATTACCGATGAACCTGAGAATATGATGCTTGGAATCGACAGCACCTTCGATGCGGTGCTATTTATCGGATATCATGCGAAAGCGGGCACTAAAGAAGGTGTTCTTGCGCATACATCCAGTGGAAACGTCATCGATCTTTCCATCAATAATGTATCCCTTCCGGAAGCCGGATATAATGCATTGGTCGCCGGGCTCCATGATGTTCCTGTTGCCTTCATCGCCGGTGATAACTGGATTTGTCAACAGGCGAAAAAACTCTTCGGGGATGTGGAGACGCTGGAGACCAAACAAGGGTTTGGGACCGCTGAGCTGGGACTTCATCCTGAAGCGGTAAGGGAGAAAATCAGAGAAAAAGTGCTCGGAGCCTTGCAGAATCCGGAACGGTTCAAACCTTACAAAATGCAACCGCCTTACACGATGGTTCTCAAAGTTAAAAAGGCCAAACCGCTCTATCCAGGTGCTGAGGAGACGGGCCAAAACGAATTTAGGTTTACGAGTCCGGATCTTCTAGAAGTCCTCGATGCTTTTAACAAGATGAAGTGAGGAGAATCTCTGCCGCAATCTTTAAAACGTGGTTGACACAACCTCTATTTGTCTTTAATAATTCTCTTTCAGACCGGGAAAGAGAGGTGTGTTTGAAAAAATTTGTTTTCTGGAGCGTCATGTACAAGCATTCAAACATTGCTTTGACGGAAGATCTTTCCAAATATGCCCAGGGGGAGACTTTTTGGAAGGCCATGCTGCATCTCTGTGAAACTCTTCGTGAGTGGCTCCCGTCACCAGGAAATCAAGAGAGCGACATAAGCAATCGCATAAAAATGTACTCTGAGACCGGAATAAACAAGGTTGAAATTTTCATCAGCAAAGAGGGAGACAGGTTCGCCGTGAGATGCTCGAACACATGGAGTTCAATCCAAGCCGAAAGCGAGCATGAAGCCTTGATGAAATACCTTGAGACCAAAGCGCAGACATCGAAAATCAATACAGGAAATGTATCAGGAACATGAATTGAGATAACAATGGTTGGAACCCGGATATATTGAAAAAGGAGGATAGAATAAATGGGGTCAAGAGAAGAATCCTGCCATCGGCTCATAGAGACTTTAGTGGAAACGATCGAAAAACTGCAAAGAGGCAAGGAAGAATGTGCGGAGCTTGACTGGGATTTGATTTCGCCGGACGATATCGATGAAATCATCGAAAAAGTTCAGGATATAGTCGATCAATTGAAACTGGAACTTGAGGAATAGGACGTAAAAAAAGCGGTTAGGAAATCCTTGAGCAAACTCCGATTCAACCGCTTGTGGCCCATCTTTTTTTTTGAAAAAATAGTCAGAGAAGTCTTGACAAGTCGTATAATTCCATCTATTATATACACGCTTTTAGAGCATTAATTTAACGGTTTTTATTAAATTAAAGAGTAGGTGTATACTCTTTTTTCTTTCTAGGTTAGAAAGAAACTGATCTTTGAATCAAAAAGCAGAGCGACCTCAGTCGATTCGCATTGTCAATTTTTAGTTACGATTAGGACTCCTTCGGGAGTTCTATAATAACTGGAGAGTTTGATCCTGGCTCAGAGTCAACGTTGGCGGCGTGCGTAACACATGCAAGTCGAACGATTCTTAAGTGGCTTGCCATTTAAGAAGAGTGGCGAACGGGTGAGTAACACGTGAGTAATCTGCCCTTGAGTGGGGAATAAGCCTTCGAAAGGAGGTCTAATACCGCATAACACTCTGTTGCATAAGCTTTCAGAGTCAAAGCCTTCGGGTGCTCGAGGATGAGCTTGCGCCCTATTAGCTAGTTGGTGGGGTAACGGCCTACCAAGGTAATGATGGGTAGCCGGCCTGAGAGGGTGTACGGCCACACTGGAACTGCGACACGGTCCAGACTCCTACGGGAGGCAGCAGTGGGGAATTTTGCGCAATGGGCGAAAGCCTGACGCAGCGACGCCGCGTGGAGGAT
>JAFGNQ010000206.1 GCA_016926925.1 Candidatus Aminicenantota bacterium | reverse complement strand
TGACTTCGAAGGAAATTACGGTTACGTTCAGAAGACGATGGTTGTGGGCTCCCGTATTGTTCGCAGCGGTGATATTGATCGCCGTAGGAATCCTTTTCCTCCGTAGAGAAAAGCCGGTTACGCCTGCCACAGAGCAAAAAATGCTGGTCGTGCTGCCCTTTGAGAATCTGGGAAACCCCGAAGATGAATATTTCGCTAATGGGATGACAGAGGAGATTACCAGCCGGCTGTCGGTTTTACACGGACTGGGTGTTATCTCCCGATCGAGCGCCATCCAGTATAAGAAGACAGACAAGTCAGTCAAACAGATCGGAGAAGAATTGAGTGTCGATTATGTGCTGGAAGGGACGGTCCGATGGGATCGAAGCCCGGAGGGAAAAGACAAAGTGCGTGTAACACCTCAGCTCATCCGGGTTTCCGACGATACCCACCTCTGGTCCGAACGTTATGATCGAGTCATCGAAGATATTTTTGAGGTCCAATCCGATATTGCCGAACAGGTCACCAAAAAGCTCGACCTCGCGGTTTTGGAGCCAGGGCGGCAAGCTTTTTATGTCCGTCCCACAGACAACCTCGAGGCGTATGACCTTTTGATGCGCGCCCAAGAGCAAGCGAGTAAAACTAACGTCACTGGAGATTTGCAAGACAATGAAAGAGCGATTCAATTGATCGAGGAGGCGATCCGTTTGGATCCAAACTGTGCTCTCGCGTACGTGAGACTTTCGCATCGCCATCGGATCGCATATTTTTTCTTGGCCTATGATCAGACCGAAGAGAGGTTGGCAAAGTGGAAGAACGCTGTCGATAAGACGTTGGAGCTGCAGCCCGATGATCCCGAGACACATCAAGCATTGGCCTGGTATTACTACCAAGGTCTTTTGGATTATGACCGGGCTCTCGAGGAACTCGAGTATGTCCAAAAGGTAAGACCCAACGAGTCGCCATTTTTGCTCGCTTCCATTCAGAGGAGACAAGGCAATTGGGAACAATCCACCCTGAATTATGAAATAAGCTTTAAACTCAATCCCCGCTCTGTTTGGGATGCCGATCAGATTGCATTGTCATACCTGGACTTGCGAATGTACGACAAAGCGGAATTCTGGTGCAACCGCGCCCTTTCGATAAATCCTGATCACTTAAATGCTCTCCTGATGAAGTATGCTCTTATCATCTATTCCACTGGAGATATGGGAAAGGCGCGATCCCACCTTGAGACGATGCCGAAAACAAAAGAAACTGAAATTTTTTGGATCGACCTCTGTTTGCGTGAACGTAATTTTCAGGAGGCGCTGGATAGACTGCACGCTCTTTCTTTTGAATCCGAAGAATCTCAAGATTACTACTTCCACAAAGATTTGGCCTTGGCTTCTGTCTTTCATGCGCAGAAAGATTATTCATCAATGAAGGCCCACGCTGATTTGGTGCGGGTCGTACTGAGTAAGCTGGCAACAGAACATCCACAAGACCCCAGATACCATTCCGCTCTCGGGATCGTATATGCCTACTCAGGTCTTAAAGACGAGGCCGTTGGAGAGGGGAAACAGGCCATGGAGCTCTGTCCGATTTCAAAAGATGCATTAGCAGGTCCAATATACCTTTTTGATTTAACCAGGATAAATGCTTTGGTCGGGAATTTTGATGAAGCCATCGGTCAATTGGATAAATTGCTGTCAATGCCTTGCGGAGGGCTGGTCTCGGTCCACTCGCTTCGTCTCGAACGGGAATGGGACGCCATGCGCGCACATCCAGGATTTCAGCAGCTCCTTAAGAAGTATTCAGAGAAGGATGAATAATAAGTCTGTGGGTTTTAGCTATTTTCAAACTTGGAGAAACAGATCTGGGTGATAAGGGAAAAAAGGATTTAGGCAAAAGGGAGCAGCGAAAAAAGGCCCAGCATAATCTATAGGAAAAACTGAGACTGAAAAAAGAAAAGCAGAATAAATAGTCTTTCTTTCAACCCGATACCATAATTTCAACTCTTTTCAGCATTTTCTGTCATACAGATGGCACATAGGGATATGTTTTATGGCTAAATGATTCTTGATTATAGAATCGCGGGTCGAATCCCTGCTTCCCAGCCACTCCTATTCTGGGTCTTTCTTTTGGGAAACTAACCATTCACATACAAACTGCTAGAACTGTTACCGTAGGCCATAGGAATCGTTTGCTCCTAATGAGAATAAATCCCAACAAAATCGTCTTTTTAATGTAGTGCATAGGCAAAAATGACTTCATTGACCGCGTAATTTGAGATGTGGTATGTTTGTGTTGCCTATGACTCAGAAAAAAATTGGGAATAAAATGTCATTCACAGCTATTTATCAAAAAGTTCCCGAGGGATATATCGCCTTTGTCGAGGAGCTTCCTGGCGCGAATACTCAAGGTGAGACTTTGGAGGATGCCAGAAAGAATCTCAAAGAGGCGATCAAACTCGTGTTAGAAACGAATAGACAACTCACTGAAATTGAACTCGCCGGAAAAGAAGTCATCCGTGAAGATATTGAAGTCAGTGTTTGATGAAGAGAAAGGCACTGATAAGGCATTTAGAAAAAAATAGCTGCTCGTTATTACGAGAAGGCAGGAATCATTCTGTCTATTTCAATAAGGCGAGAATGAAGATATCTACTGTTCCACGGCATAAAGAGATTTATGCTACTTTGGTTAATAAGATCTGTAAAGACCTCGAAATCCCATACCCTTAGGTCTCCAGATATTACTTCTAACCTTCCAAAAAAAGGCCTTTAAGGCCAATATCTAGCGCTCGATACCAAAATTTTACTCTTTTCTAATTCGAGCTAGAAAAAATCCCCTGAAAATGGTACATTCTCTAGGTTCGAATCGAATAGATTACCTGTGAGTGGGCGGTTAGCTCAGTTGGGAGAGCGCGGCGTTCGCAACGCTGAGGTCGGGGGTTCAAGTCCCCTACCGTCCACCATTTTTTTTATGGAGAAGAGATGCTCAGCAGTTCCATTCTGGTTATAGCCGGAACCGCGGCTTCTATCGGTTTCGTCCATACGGTCTTAGGGCCCGATCACTACCTCCCTTTTATCGTCATCAGCCGCGCCCGGCAGTGGTCTCTTCTCAAAACACTCTTTATCTCCTTCCTTTGCGGCCTGGGCCACGTGATGAGCTCGATCGTGCTCGGTTTTTTGGGGATTGCCCTGGGCATAGCCTTGTTCAAACTCGAAGCCATAGAGTCCCTGCGGGGAAGCGTTGCCGCCTGGCTACTGATCGGCTTCGGCCTGGCCTATTTTGTCTGGGGCCTGCACCGTGCGATCCGGAAAAAGCCTCATACGCATTCCCACTTCCACAAAGGCGGTGAAAAGCACGCACACACCCACACTCACGAGGACGGACATATCCATGTCCATGACGAAGGCAAAAAAACGAGCCTGACTCCCTGGATTCTCTTCGCCATCTTCGTTTTCGGCCCCTGCGAGCCGCTCATTCCGCTGGTCATGTTTCCCGCGGCCAAACACAACATCTCCGGCGTTGTCGTGGTCTCGCTGGCATTCGGCCTGACGACAATAGTCACTATGCTCATCATCATCGCCGCCGCTTCCTGGGGCGCGAAATTCGTGCGTCTGGGCAAATTGGAGCGGTACGCCCACGCCTTAGCCGGAGCCATGATCTTTATCTCCGGCCTCAGCGTCCAATTTCTGGGACTTTAGTCACCAAATTTCCGATCACTAATACTTTTATATCGCCTACTTAAATAAAGTTGCATTTAAAGTTCCGCGATAGATCTGTCTAGATGGGAAAGAAGATTGTGCCATCGTCTTTATGTATGAATCTCATAGCGGAAAGCAAGGGCGCATCACAGTTCGTTTGAGTCGCATGGTGGTTGGTGGGGGGGTCTTCGACGAAAACGATCTGTGAGGAGTGCCTACTCGTACTCTGCGATTTAGGATCATCACGGAGACGGAAATGCATGCTAACTTCGTAAAAAAAGGACTCGGCAGACGAAGTGTGCTATAATTTTTTACCTGCCGGATCATAAGGATGGAAACTAAGCTGGCCGCCGAAACCTCCGAGGAACGCGTCAAGCTCTCTTTTTTTTCCGACCTGGTGAAAGCCATCGTCAGCGCCAACACCATAGACCAGGTCATCCAACGCCTCATGGAGAAAATCGGAGATATCTTCACGCCGTCCAATTGGTCTCTTCTTCTCCGGGATAGGAAATCCGGTGAACTCTATTTTGAAATCGTCGTAGGCGAGAGCGCTGAAAAGCTCAAGGATATCCGATTAGACAAGGAAGAAGGCATTGCCGGATGGATTATGGCCAATGGTCAGCCCGTCATCTGTTCTGACGCCAGGCATGATTCCCGATTTTCTAAAAGAATCGATGAAATCACCGGATTCAGGACAAAGTCCATCATTGGAGTTCCACTCAAGACGGGCAGTCGGATATTGGGAGTGATAGAAATCATCAATGCTCTGGATAAATCTCCATTCACACCCTTCGACCTCCAACTTCTCCGGACAATTGCCGATTTTGCCGCCATCGCGCTTGAAAATATTTTTTTGCAGGAAAAGCTCCGGAAAAACGCCGAGATCGATTTTTTATCCGATGTGTTCAACAGAAGGTATTTCGCAAAAGCTGTCAACAAAGAAATCGAACGATGTGGCCGCTATGGTCATTCCCTCTCGCTCCTCTTGATCGATATCGACCGGTTCAAGGAAATCAACGATCTTTACGGACACCAGGCCGGAGACAGCGTGATAAAAAACCTGGCTGTTCTTTTAAAAAAGAATGTCCGCCGGGTGGATATTGTGGCCCGTCTCGGAGGCGACGAGTTCGCCGTCCTCATGCCCCAGACCGGCCGCCAAAGTGCCGAGCATGTCCGAACAAGAATCCTGAATGCGGTCGAAAAGAACATGCAGAAGAAAAGCCGCCCCCCATTTGCGGTGAGCATAGGGCTTCATACGACGGACTCCGGAAAAGCTTCGGAGCTGCTCCTCCTAACGGACCGGGATCTCTACCGGGAGAAATCCGGCAAGAAGGAAGAGCGAGGAGATCTCTCCGAACATATTCATGCTTTGATGGAAGAAGACAACGGAAATTGAGAAGGGAACTCCATGAAATTCGCTGTGGACTGCATGCTGGGGAAGCTGGCCAAATGGCTGAAAATTCTCGGGTTTGACGCCGTTTTTTTCAACAAGATCGAGGACGAAGATCTTATGGCCATCGCCAGTAAGGAAAGCCGGGTTCTGGTTACGAGAGACACCGGTTTGATCGAACGGGCCCGCAGATCGGAAACATTCTTCATCAACAGCGAAGACTGGCGAGAACAGGTTCGAGAGGTCTTGAATCATTTCGATCTTTGGGACAGTGTCCATCCCAACAGCCGGTGCATCGAATGCAACAGCCTGCTGAAAGCATTGTCCAGGAAAAAAGCCAAAAATCTCGTGACGCCGTTTATCTATGAAACGGCCGGCTCCTTTGCCCTCTGCCCGGGTTGCGGACGCGTCTTTTGGCGGGGCACACATCTCGAGGATATGGAATCCAAAATAAGCGAGCTTCTCGGAAACAGAGAGATCCCTTTCGACGAGCTGGAAAAGAAAGCCTAAAACGATAATAGAGAAAAAACGTATATATTAATGAGGAGGTAAGATGCTCGTAATCACCACGCATAACATCGAAGGCAAGAAAATCGTCAGGTATCTGGGTCTCGTGACGGGAGAAGCCATTCTCGGAGCCAATATATTCAAGGATTTCTTTGCCGGTATCAGAGATATCGTCGGTGGAAGATCGGCCGCCTACGAGAATGAACTGCGGCGAGCCAAGGATATTGCCATCGGGGAAATGAAGGAGCAGGCCCGGGCACTCAATGCCAACGCGGTCATCGGCGTCGATCTGGATTACGAGACCATCCAGGTCGGACAGTCAGGCGGCATGCTCATGGTCAGTGCCAGCGGCACGGCCGTGGCCTACGTAGAAGCATAAAAAAATGGACAAGCACATCAACGTCATTTCCGTGTTGTGGATCGTCTACGGGGGATTGGGAATGCTGGCTGCCTTCGTCGCATTCTGGATTCTGTTCGGAGTCACTTTCATTCCCGATATTGGGATTGAAGCAACCTACATTCTTCGCGGCGTGGCCATATTCATAGGTGTACTGGTGGCGGTTTTCTCCATCCCGGAAGTGATCGCCGGCTTCGGATTGCAGAAGAAAAAAGAATGGGCCCGGATTCTGACACTGGTTCTCTGCTTCCTGAACCTTGTAAGCTTTCCCCTGGGAACCGCTCTCAGCATCTACTCTTTCGTCATCCTGATCAAAGACGAGACGATTATGCTGTTCCAAAAATAAGAAGGGACGTTACTCTACCGATCCCCGCGAAACATCCGGTGGAACAGTTCCTCAATGTCCTGCTCGAGCTCCTTGTCCGCATCGAAGAGCGTCTCGATATATCGAGAGCCGCCTTCGTAGAAGCTGACGCGGCTGTAAGGTGCTTCCGATCCTCCGTGATTTTCTTCCAGGCCGAGCACTTTTCTGACCCGGTTCTCTATCAGACGGGCAAAGCCCTCTTTCCATTCCTGCCAGACCATGTACTCATAATCAGGGACATTCAGCATTTCCTTAAGATAAGTCCGGCATCGGCTAACGCCGGCCGCATCCTTCTTTGATGCCAGCTCCAGAAATATCGTGTAGACCTCCTCAAAATCATTGTCTTCGTAGGGAAAAGGATGGTTGAGCTCCCACATGAAGTCTTTCGCCGCCTGCGCTTTTCGGGCAACACCCAGACCGGGTTTGAGTTTCTGTTCGCAGCATTCCATCTGGGCGCAGTGGATGAATTCATGGAAGATGGTGGCATACCCGCCGAGGTCGTCGAACACATCGCCCGTGACCACACAGGCCATTTTGTCGTCATAAAAATCCAACGGGAATGCGGCCCTAATTCCTTTGGGCACGATCATAGCCGGCCGGGTAGCCTTGATGAAATCATACCGCGTGTTTTTGGGATTCACATCGAACAGGAAAAATTCCTTGTCTTCGACAATGGTCACGGGGTAGAACTTTTTCAACAAAGGATGGATTTTTCGGATTTTCTTCTGAAGCTCGATGATTTTCTGCAGGCCGCTCTCGTATTTCTTGGCGATGAGGTCCTGCCTTTCAGATTGCCCGAAGCCATTGGCTGCAATCGTGATCAGCATACATAATGACGCTGCTGTCTTTCTCATCGTAGTCTCCTGCCTCAATCGCCGGGCTCCAAGAATGTGATCTTTTCGGAAGACGAAAGGATTTTATCCTTTGAGAAGAGGACGGGAAAGTATTTTCTTTTGGCCCACAATCGGAACAGGTCGGAATAATGGGGGCTGTCCGGGTCGCCTGACTGTCCGGGTGCGTTCGTCCCAAGAGAGCGGTCCCAGTTTTCCAGGTCGGCGATCAGCCGGAAGGAGGCTCCTGCAGTCTGGTTGTACCCGCCGGTCGTGTTGTTCACCGTATAGCTGTTCCCTCCCTGAGGCTCGGGCCCGACGTCGAGTTTATGCCTCAAGCCTTTATTGACGGTATCGGAAAGGAGGTGTTTGATTCGGATGTGATGAAACTTTTCCTGGCCGTAGCTCCATTTCTCCATCTCGGGTCCGAGCCTTTCCGTGATGTCATGTACAGCCTGCTCGAGACTTTTGATGAGAAGAGTGTCTCGACCTTCAACCGGGTCCGGCCCGAACCGGCTGTCGGGTGCTGTCAAGAAATCGATCATTTTCCTTAGCGACTTGTAGGGGAACACGGCTCCAGCTTTTTCCGGAATGAAAAGATTCCAGACGTTCTCGGAGAGGCGTCGCTCCCAGCTCTGATAGATCGTTGCTTCCACAGAGTCCCGGCTCATCACAAAATTCCAGGACAACAGGAGTCGGCGTGCTTTTTCCGTTTTTTCATCGACTGAAGGCGATCCTTTGAGGAGAGGAACGAGCGTCCTCGCCGGAAGGGAGAGAAAATCGTACTGGAGCTCCATCATGTCGGTCATGGTGAACTTCCGGCCTGAGCCGAGCACTTCCGTTATCCGGGAGAACCGGAAGGGATCCGACCAGATGAATCCGATGATATGCGGATATCCCCGGGGGACGTTGTTCTGGTTGGCCGTTGCGAAGAATCCCTCAGCCGGATTGAGGATATGGGGGAGTTCCTTTATCGGAAGGTAGCCGTCCCATTCGAATCTCCCGTCTCCCGGAACGGGGAGCAGGCCGCTCCATCCGTGGCGCAGGGGTGTGATCCCGACGGCCTGCCAGCCGATATTGTCGGCTGCATCGGCCCAGACCATGTTTTCCGAAGGGGTGTTGGAAAAACTGCAGGCATGCCGGAATTCCTCCCAGGATTTCGCCTGATCCATACGCAGGCTGGCAAGATAGGGAGATCCTCCGATCTCGAGCCAGGCTGCACGCAGCGCATAAATTTTATTGTTTTCCCTGTCCTCATAAAGTACGGGGCCATGCCGCGTGAACTTGAGGTCCGCCAATACCGGATCTTGGCCTTTGACCGGGATTCTTTCCTGAATGACAGTCATCGTTTCCCAGGTTCCTTTGTATTTGTACTGACCGCGATCGGAGGGATTTGAGTCATAAACATAGATGTCTTCCTGGTCAGTGGAAAAGATGGTCAGTCCCCATGCCCCGTACTCGTTGTGCCCGATGGAGATTCCAGGCAGGCAGGGCTCTCCGCCGCCGATGACGTTCCAGCCCGGACCGTTCAGGTGAGCCCAGTACCTGAGCGACGGGATCTGGTGCATGCGGTGCGGGTCGTTGGCCATGAACGGGAAGCCGCTGAAGGTGCACCGGCCGGAAACGACCCAGTTGTTGCTCTCGAAACGCAATTCCCCGTACGAATTGTCGCAAGCGGAGTCTCTTTCGACCTCCGCAGGGAGCTTGGCTCTGAATTCCTGTGCGACGATATCCTCGGGCAGGAATGTAACCGGCGACCGGGATGCGGTGTAGAGCTCGAGAACGCTTTCGGGAATGAGAGAAAGATCCATTCCCTCTGCAGATTCCAGATTCGGCATCTCCGGCTCGAGCGTGAGAAGTTCCTGCACACTTTCGGAACCCATGATATGTACTGTTCGGGCGACGGCCACTTCCATGCCTGCGTTCCTGAAGAGTCCGTTATGTCGAGATACAACCACTTCAGGAGTCCAGTGCCCCGGCCGGATGCCGAGCAGCCGGAATTCCATTGGCAGCCGATCTTTCTTTTTATTCACAGAGTCGATATAGGCGTTGATTCCCCTGACGAAAGAGGTGATGATTTCCTCTCCGTCGGGATGGTAGTGATTCATTTCCTCTTTCATATCCACCCGGGCTTTGAAAAGACGGGCTCCGATGTCCTTTTTGAGCGCTCTCGGTCCCAGTATCTCGGAGAGCGTGCCCGTAGCCTGACGCCTCCAGATTTCGAGCTGGAAGAGCCTGTCCTTAGCGACGCTGTAGCCCTGTGCGAAGAAAAGGTCCCGCTGGTTTTGGGCATAGATGTGCGCAATGCCCCAAGGGTCTTTGATGATGGTGACGGGAGCGCTTATTCCTGCGACCTTCAACGTCTCTTTTTCCGGAACGGATGCCGTGATCCCCGGAGTGAGAAACAAGAGGCAAACAAGTGCTGTAAAAAATAACCGAATGTTTTTCATCGTTGTAGTATTCATTTTGATTTCCCCTTTTTCTATACCATTTTTTCCCGGGTGTGTCGACTAACCTGGATTAATCATAAAAAATGTCGACACTATCATTCTCAAGAGAATCTAATCTTATTGTCTCCATTTTTTACCCTACGGGCGAGCCGATCTTGCTACAAAGCCTTCGTTGCAGGGTAATCTGATGCATTCTTTTGATTAGGAGATTCGGGTGAGGGAAAATATAAGACTTTCTTGACTTAAGTTTTATAGTTATATAATATTTTTATCAAATGCTCGTTAAAGGGGACAAAAAGCATGATAAAATGGCGGATCGATAAAAGCAATAAAGTGCCCTTATATCTTCAATTGAAGGACTTGATCAAGTATTACATCTCAACCGGGGCAATCCAGGACAATAATCAGCTTCCCGGCGTGAACACGTTGGGAGGAGAGCTGGGGGTGAATTTTGAAACCGTTCGCAAGGCTTATAAAGAGCTGGAAAAGGAAGGTTTCATCTCCATGGAGAGAGGCCGGGGTACTTTTGTGACTCTCCACAGAGCGACGATTCCCAAGATAAATCCCGATGTGTATCACGAGGCCGACCCCAAGGAGACCGTCAAATACGGAATCCAGCGTCTGCTGCGATCAGGAGTTGATTTGCCTGAAGTTAAAAAAATTGTCGCGGGCTTGATGAAGGAAATGGAGAAAGAAGGAGCCCAACAGACCGTAGTCTTTACGGAATGCAACCTCTACCAGATCAAGGAGATATCCAAAATACTCAAGGGCTATCTCAATCTCGGCGTCAAGCCGGTCCTGATTCAAAACCTGAGAGAGGAAGTCGAAAAAATTCTGGCCGGTCCGGAGAAACTACTGGCTGTCATTACAACGGGATTCCATATCAACGAAATTCGCAAGATACTGGAAGGCATCCCCGTCAGCATGCATGTCCTGATAACGAGTATGTCCAGCGAGACAAGGAAAATGCTGATGTCCCAGAGTCGGGATTCGAAAATCGGTTTTATCTGCAGGGACCGGGTATCCATCTCTTTCTGGGAAGAGTTGATAAAAGACGAATTGGGAAGAGGAATCAAGCTGTCTTGCTGCATTCTTGAGGAAGAGGCGAAGGTAGAAGAAATTCTGAGTTCGGTAAACGTCCTGCTGGTTTCGCCTCCGGTCTATAAGGCGCTTAAAAAGAAAGCGCCGGTAGATTTTCCAGTACTCAATGTCTTCGACAGGGTAGATGCCATGTCTCTCCGGGTGATCAAAGAGAGGATTTCCGAAGTCATCTGAAATCCGACCTGAATCACTCGCAAAATATCTTGACTTTTTCCTTTCCCTCGACATCGACGGTCAGATCGTTGAGGTTTGTGACCAGATCCTCCAGATCTTCGGGTTTGAGGTTCGAAAAATCCATGTCGATGCCCTGTTCGTGAAGGGCTTTATCTACCTTTCCTTGAGCGCTCTTGGGTATGAATGTTGCCCATTTGAGGCCGGCCCGAATCAACTTTATGGGCACGCGGATGTTGACCTTTTCTCCATCCACACTATTGGGTCCGGGTTCAACCAGGATCCGCAGGTACTTCAAGTGGGCTTTCTCCACTCGGCCTTTTTCCTGTTCGGGTTCATCCGAGGTGAGGGCCGCAAGCAACCTCTCCGCCTCATCCACGGAAATTTTTCCATCCGCCAGCATATCCAAGATTTTGCGTCGTTCTTCTTTCATTTCTTTCTCCTTGAGTTATTCATAAAAACCGCCGACCATCATCCTATAACACAAAGTGAAAAGATGATAATCAAGACCAATAGAACCAACAACCTGATATTTATGAATCCCTTGTGTCTTTTCAATTTATCCTCCCTCATTTCATGACCAGGTACACCAGCTTGTCTCTGCTTTCAATATGGATTTTGAGTCCGGAAAGGGCCCAGAGTACAGAGAAAAGCATGGGAATTGTTCCGAGAATAACCCTGCCGTAGCCGCTCGGCCACGCGAGAAGACTCGCAACCAAGATAAAAGGAAGCATGACAAGAAGCAGGGCGAAAAGAATGATCCACACCAGAAACAGGGGAATGATAAGCCTGAACTTCTTTTTCCCTTTCTCCGAAAAATGCAAGTGCATCATCATGGGTATCATCCTTCACCTCGCAGCTTTTTAAGGGCTTCTTCGACCGACAATTCGCCTTTTTCGAGCTTCTCCAGTATTTCACTCTTGGGTAACGGCGGATTGATTTCGACGAATTCAAGTTGGTGTGCGATTCTGTTCAGCCTGTTTTTCACGGTGGGGTAGCTGATGCCGAAGAGTTCTTCCATGTCTTTGATGGATCCGTGGCTTCTGAGGAAGGCCGTCACGAAGATTTGGTCTTCCATAGTCAAGCGTGCCAAAGGAGGCAGCTCGAAGCTTCCCTCCAGAGCGATGTTGCTTTCGAGGAGCCGCACGCGCTCTATGAGGAGAGGCGCGCCGCGGCTGATTTTTGTCAGTTCATGCCAATCTTCTGCCATTTGTTTTTCCTAAATCAAGATTCTTCATTAATATAAGCCAAAATATTAAGAATGTCAAGTATTATATTAATATAATTGATTTATGCGGCTGGGATTATTCATTTCCTTCAGATTCTGATGCGTTCGTTTCATCTGTACTCTTGGCTGTGATGACCCTATTTTGGCAGAGAATAAAATCTCATAAATTTTAAGGAAGAATGGAGATAAAATTCGGCAACCTTTTGACTCTTTGAATCATCTTAATGGGTGGATGGAAAAGATGAGTTATCCCATAAAATGCCATGCGGCTCATATGCACAGAGAATCCCCTCGATCAGAAGCTCTGTTGCGGACAGAGTGCTGTCTGCAAGGACAAAACCTTCGGAGCATCGAAGAGGCGGTCTGTGTTACAATAGGCGCAAAAAAAGGCGTAACCGTCATGAGCCGGAATGCGGACGAACAAACGACTTCCACCACGGGACAGCCCGAATTCCTCAAGGATTGGATCCGGCGCAGCCGGTCCGGAGACACCCAGGCAATGGGCTCCATCTATGAACACTTCAAGACGCCTCTTTTTAGCCTGGCCTGCCGGTACACGAGGAATCCCGTTGCGGCCGAGGACCTCATTCAGGATATCTTTCTCAAAGCCTTCACCCATCTTCGAACGCTGGATAACGACGATGCCTTCGTGGGGTGGCTCTACCGAATCGCTGTGAACACATGCTTGAGCCACATCCGGAGCAGCCGAAGATTGTTTCAGAGGGAAGTCCCTCTCGGAGATGTTGAGGGCGTTTTGAACGCTCCTGTTCCGGGCCGGCCTGAGGACATGCTGGATAAGTCACTGGAAGAGGCCGTTCAAAAACTCTCGCCCAGGCTGAAGAGCGTTTTTATACTCCACGATATTCAAGGATTCAAACATGACGAGGTGGCTCAAATCATGGAGTGTTCAGCCGGGACTTCCAAATCGCAGCTTTTCAAGGCGAGGATGCGGATACGGCGTCACCTGGAAAAGAAGCAATTGCTCTGAGGAGAGAAATCATGAGATGCACGACAGCGCGAAAAAGGATCAGCGAATATATAGACGGCGGCTTGGATGAAGTGCAGAGTCGAACACTCGAGGAACACTGCGCTTCCTGTCCCGGGTGTCAAAAGCTTATGAAGGATTTGCAAACAATATCCCGGCGCGCCGGAGATTTGGCGGGATCGGCCTCTCCGGAAACTCCTTGGTTGAAAATACAGAAAAAATTGACGACCGGGGAGCAGAAGGTTTTAAAAGCCGCTCCTCAAAAATTGCGGTGGCTTGGCCTGCCGCGGCTCAGCTACGCCGTAAGTGCCGCGCTCGTACTGGCAGTCGTGGTCGGGATCTTCGTGCTCAGGCCTCTCGACAGGAACCAACAGGGGTTTCTGTACGAACCCGGGTCACAGAAATACACGCTCGCCAAACTCGAGGAAGCCGAGCACCACTATCAGTTGGCCATCAAGGCTCTGGCTGAAGCCGTAACAGTCAAGGAAGGAGAGCTGGATCCTCAGATGGCCGAGGTCTTCCGAACGAACCTGGCCATCGTCGATGCTTCGATAGACGCCTGTAAGAAGGCTGTCCTGAGTGATCCGGACGATATCGAATCGAGGAATTATCTCTTGGCGGCATACAGGGAGAAGACAAACCTGCTGACCGAGATGATGGTTGTCTCCGATAAGCCATCCAGAAAGACAGGGATGGAGGAAACGCTTTAATCGAAATAAGGAGGTATCCGATGAAAGTACAAAAAATAATCATAGTGATCACGATGCTCCTGGCATTCATGCTCGCTTTGGGGGTTTTCCCCACGACAGCGGTTGCCAAGGAGAAATACGAAGAGAAGTTTGAAAAAACCGTTTCGCTGGCCAAAGACGGAAAAGTGTATCTCAAGAATATCTCGGGCGATATCCAGGTGATGACCTGGGGCAAGGACGAAGTCAAGATCGATGCCCTCAAGATCTCCAGAGCTTCTTCAATGGATAGAGCGAAAGAGAATGCCGACAAGGTCAAAATCGAAATCACGGAGGAAAGCGGTGTGCTCCGGATCGAGACGGATTATCCCAAGATGAATTTCGGAAACCTGAATGTCTCCGTCGATTTCAAGGTGACGATTCCCGACCATGCGTCAGCCGATATCAACTCGGTGAGCGGCGATATCAGAATTGAGAAAGCCGGCGGCGCCACTAAAGCCGAGTCGGTAAGCGGGGATGTGAATCTCGAGGATATCGGCGGAACCCTGAGAGGAAAGTCCGTCAGCGGCGACGTCAATGTCAGAGGGGCGGCCAAAGGAGCCGACATCAATTCCGTCAGCGGTGATGTCGCGGTCTACGATGTCGTGGGCGATGCGGACCTCAAGACCGTATCCGGTGAGATCACCGCCGCCCGCATCAAAGGGTCGATCGAAGCCGAATCCGTCAGCGGTGATGTAGAGTTGACGGATGTCTCCGATGCCGGCGTCGTCAAAGCCAAAGCCTTGAGCGGGGAGGTCATCTATCTCGGCACGATCAATCGCGACGGAAGGTACGAGTTCAAATCGCACAGCGGAGACATCCGGTTGACCATTCCCGGCAGCTCGGCCTTTGACCTCGAAGCCAAAACCTTCAGCGGTGATATCGACAGCGAATTCGAGATGACCATCTCAGGCAAACTGAGCAGGAAATCCATCAAAGGAAGCGTGAACGGCGGTGGAGCGGTCGTCGAGCTCAACACTTTCAGCGGCGATGTTTTGCTGAGAAAAAATTAGTCTTTCATTCCATCGCACACACAAGGGAGGAACATTGCTCCTCCCTTTTTTTTTGACAATTGACGGCTTCAGTGATACTTTCTTCGTGAATTCTTCCGAAGAGGTTCCCGAATGAAAAATCGAAACATCGTTTTATGGGCATGCGCGTTTCTATCCATAGCCGCAATTTCATCAGCGGGTTGCAGGGTTAAAAGCGCGGAGGTTAAGACCATGAGGATCGCTGTGGCCACTTTTGTTCATGAAACCTGCACATTTTGTCCCAACCCGACTACTATCGAGGATTGGGAGTATTACGGACTCCCGACGCGTGACATTTTAAGTGCGGACGAGGAATACATCGGTGGGTTCAGGAACATGTGCGAAGAGCTGGGAGGATCGGAACTCGTCGGGATTCTCTCGCCAGGGTGGGCCAGGGGAGGTTCGTCCGGAAGCTGGATCACTCGAGAGGCCTTCGATAAATATTCAAACGGGATTGCAGGCGATATCAAAGAGCAGGGCCCTTTTGACGGAGTCTTTCTCGCTCTCCACGGGGCCATGGCTGTAACCGGGATTCCCAAACCCGAAGCCGAACTGGTGCGCCGTATTAGAGAGGTGGTGGGCGGCATTCCCATCATGGTTACTCTCGATCTCCATGCCAACGAAGATCGCGAGCTGTCCGAGGCCGCAGATGCTGTTTTCATCACGAAGAGATATCCCCATTACGACACCCGTCTCCAGGGAGAGAGGGCTGCCCGGGTCATGGTCAAGACCATCCGCGGGAAGTACAAACCCGTGATGGCCACCCGAAAACCCGGAATCATTACGCCTAGTGTTTTTCAGGGTACCGGCGTATCCCCGGGCATGGATATTATGGAACGGGCCCGCCGCTGGGAGTGCCAAAACAGCGAGGTCTACGTTTCCGTAGCCTTCGGTTTCGCCTATGCGGATGTGCCGGATGTCGGAGCCACGGTTATGGTCGTCACCAACAACAACCAAAATCTTGCCGACATGATTGCCGATGACATGTCAGACTATATATGGAGACAGAGAAAAGAATTCGCGGGAAAGAAGCTCCCGAAAACAGAAGAAGGTGTGCGTCTTGCCATCCGGGCGGCCAAAGAGGGGAAAGTGCCGGTTGTCATCGCCGATCACAGCGACAGGACGGGCGGATCGACGCATATCCTCGAAGAGCTTATGAAGCAGGGAGCGGAAAACTTTTGTATCGCTACCTTGAGAGATGAGAGGGCCTTGGAAAAAGTCCGATCCGGTTATACCGAAGGAGATGCCATCGAAATCGAACTGGGTGGCTACTCCGACCGGTTTGCAGGAAACCCTGTCAGAGTTAAGGGCAGGTTGGAATTTTCAGGCTCTTATGACAATGAGCCGGTCGCCGTTATCTTGTTCGGCAGGAACAACCGGGTGATCCTCACGCCGCACCTGACACAGGTAACGACGCCGGATATCTTTCCGCCCCTTAATATCGAGCTCGAGGCACTCGACATCATCGTGCTCAAATCCCGTGTTCATTTCCGGAGAGGATTCCATGAGACCGGTCTTGCCGGTGCTATTTTCGAAGTCGACGCCCCAGGTCTCGGCCCTGCCGACCTGACCTCCCTGCCGTACAAGAATATCCCAAAGGATATTTACCCCGTCTATAAAAATAACTGATCTTCCGGTACATTTCTCGGATTTCGAGGATTCCTGCCCGGGAAAGCAATTTATAAGTATTTTTTTTTATGCTTGAAAAAAATGAATTTTAGGATTGAAAGCCATGGGCATCGCCGTAGAGGCCTCAGAAATACTCCTCTCTTCCTCAATTTGATCTCGCTATTCATTATTGACTCAATATTTATTTGCTGATATTCTTCGTTCGAGGATGATTGGGGATATTTTTATGTATGTGAAGTGTCCAGAGTGCAACACCGATAACACCCAGGACTCCCAGTTCTGTAAGAATTGTGCAGCCCCTCTCGCTTCTGGAGATACTGCTAAGATCACCCGCACCAAAACCCTCCATGGCTCTTTAGAACAGCTCACCACCGGTGCCATCTTCGCCAAAAGGTATCAGGTTATCGAAGAACTAGGTCAGGGAGGTATGGGGAAGGTTTACAGGGTCATGGATAGGGAACTGAATGAGGAAGTGGCCTTGAAGCTTATCAGACCGGAGATAGCCACGAGTGCCAGGACCTTGGACCGATTCAGGAATGAGTTGAGGCATGCACGTAAGATCAGTCATAAGAACGTAGGTCGGATGTATGAGCTCATGGAGTACGAGGGAACTTATTTCATCACCATGGAGTATATCCCCGGACAAGATCTAAAAAGCTTGATAAAGCAAACGGGCAAACAGACACTGGATACGACCGTATCAATAGCCAAAGAAATTTGCGAAGGCTTGTCCGAAGCTCATCGGATGGGGATAATCCACAGAGACTTGAAACCAAGCAACATCATGATAGATAAGCAGGGTGATGCCAAGATCATGGACTTCGGAATAGCTCGCTCGTTGGAATCAAAGGGTATTACCGGAGCGGGAATGATGATCGGAACGCCTGAGTATATGTCCCCGGAGCAGGTGGAAGGCGAGGAAGCCGATCAACGCTCGGATATCTATTCATTGGGTGTTATCATATACGAGATGGTCACCGGCCGGGTGCCGTTTGAGGGAGATACTCCTTTGAGCGTTGCCTATAAGCATAAGAACACGATTCCTCAAAATCCCAATGAAATCATTAAGCAAATTCCTGATGATCTGAGCCTGCTGATCATGAAATGTTTGGAGAAAGAGAAAGAAAAGAGATACCAGCACGCAGAAGAGGTTCGCTCCGAACTGGAAAATATTGAGAAAGATTTGCTGATACCGGTGATCGTCCTGCCTGAAAGGAAAAAGCGTATTTCCAAAATTTATGGCGTTGAATCCAGCCTTCGGAAAGCTTCCGTCCTTGCTGCAGGAGTTGTCATTTTCATGTTGATAGCTTTGGCTGTCTGGCTGTTCCTTCTCAAAAAACAACCTTCTCCGAGTTTGAGCGGAGATCCAGTTATTGCCGTTCTTCCCTTCTCTGATTTGAGCCCTGAGCAGAATCAGGAATATTTCTGTGAAGGAATGACCGAAGAAATTATCGCCAAACTATCACAGCTTCAGGGTTGGAAAGTGATGGCCAAGACATCAGTGATGCAGTACAAGGCCACAGCGAAGAACATAAAAGACATAGGGCAGGAACTAAACGTGACCTCCATCCTGGAAGGAAGCATCCGGAAAGAAAAAGATGATATTCGCATCACGGCACAGCTCATTAACGTGGAGGATGGCTTCCATCTCTGGTCGGAGACTTATGACAGAAAACTGAACCATATTTTCACCATCCAGAATGATATCGCAGAGAATATTGTGAATGCCCTGAAGCAGAAGCTCACTCCTTCGGAGAAAGAACGCCTTCAGAAGAAGACGACGGAAAACCTGGAAGCGTATAATCTGTATTTGCAAGGACGTTATTTCTGGGGACAGAGGACGAAGGAGGGGATGAGGAAGAGTCTCCAACGGTATCAACAGGCGCTTGAACTGGATCCGAATTATGCTCTTTCCTGGAGCGGCATTGCCGACTGTTACATTGCTGGAGGTGGTAGATATCTTGATCTCGCGGCCAAAGAGGCCTATCCGAAAGCGAAGGCGGCGGCGAGTAAAGCCCTGGAAATCGATAACACCCTGGCTCAAGCGCACAATTCTCTGGCAGGCCTCTTGACTTCCTTCTATTGGGACTGGGAACGTGCAGAGGACGAATTTAAGCAAGCCCTAGAGCTCAACCCGAACTATTCGACTGCTCATATATGGTATGCCGAGCATTTGTGGTCCATGGGGCATCATGAGGAATCCATCCGGCATGCGAATATTGCCTTAGAGCTCGACCCTCTCTCGCTCATGACACGAACTGTTCTCGGCATTGCTTTCCACTTCGCTGGTCAATACGATCAAGCCTTACAACAATACCAGAGCACACTGGAGATCGATCCCGACTTTCAAGAAGCACACCATTGGCTGGGAAGAACGTATGCCCAAGTGGGGAATTTTGCGGAAGCCATCGAAAATCTGCAAATGGCTAACAGATTATCCGGTGGAGAACCCGGAGATAAGGCTGTGCTGGGCTATGCTTATGCATTAGCTGGGAAGCACAAGGAAGCTGAGGAAATGCTCAGCCAACTGAAGTCTCTTTCGAATCAAAGATACGTCTCGCCAGTCGATCTAGCCATGCTCTGTACCGGATTGGATGAGAAAAATGAAGCCATCGAATGGCTGGAAAAAGCCTATGAGGAGCGAGCAGAAAGATTCGTCTACCTTAAAGTGAATCCTGAGTTTAATCCTCTCAGGAAAGACTCGCGTTTTCAGAACTTGATGGGTAAGATGGACTATCCGTATTGAGATTCTGACAGTCAGAATATCCTTCGGTTTTGAGTTTCCTTACGCATCTTAAAGGCTTAAAAACTCATCACGGTTGCATTCACCTCGACTCGTGAATAATCCAGGATAATGGTTCAGAACATTTCTTAGCACGATCTCACGGTCTTCGGAGAGAACGATGTCCATCTTGAGGAGGGGAAAGAGATCGAGATACGCATGATGACGGGATATCCGAAGCGTGCTTCGGGTGTCCATACTGAGATGCACCAGCCGAAGGTAACTGTCCGCGGGGATGTCGCCTGGTTCGTCTACTAATGGACGGATGAAGGCTGGTCCGGCGGAAAACAGTTTACATCCAGGGGGAAATTGAAACGGATATCCGTCAAAGAAAACGGGAAGTGGCTTTGCATCTACGGCCATTACACGACCGTGCTCTAGAAACGTAACCGGTCTATTATATCGCCTTTCCGAATAGGGCCTCCGATTCCTCTGATTCTTTTAAAAAAAGATTCACCGCTGCTGGAAAAGTGTTGTCTCGCCCAAATTCTGTGACAAGCCTGTTTCCAGATCCAGGGTTTTCTCTAGGTTATGGAATCCGCTGCGGATCAGGTGGAGTTTCACTCTTTTTCCTCGGGGAACGCTGAGGATGAAGAACCCTTGGCTGTCACACTCCGTATTCCGGTAAAAAAACTCTCCCTCCAAGCTGGATTTGGCATCCGGAGACAGGTCTTCATCGGATATTTTTGTGGCAATGATGTTGACCGCATCCTCCAGCGGGATTTGGAATTGCGCGGCGATTTCCTCAAGGGAGAGACCGGCGTTGTGGAGTCTCTGTATCATAAATATAGTGGTGACCACCTGGAGTTCGAGGTGGAGGCTTTCGATCTGCTCCAG
>JAFGNQ010000205.1 GCA_016926925.1 Candidatus Aminicenantota bacterium | reverse complement strand
TCTTTTGGAAAGCGAACTTTTCGGCTACGAGAAGGGAGCTTTCACGGATGCCAAGCAGCAGAAAAAGGGTCTTGTCGAGCTGGCCAACGGAGGAACTCTTTTTCTTGATGAAATCAGCACTCTGAGCCTTCCCCTGCAGGCAAAGCTGCTTCGTTTCTTGGAAACCCAAACCTTCAAGCGGGTCGGCGGACTTAAAGATATCGAAGTCGATCTCAGGGTGATCGCAGCCACAAATCAAGACCTCAAGCAAGCATCAAGGGAAGAACGATTCAGGATGGATTTGTACTACAGATTGAACGTCTGCCCCATCCATATCCCGCCTTTGCGTAACCGCAGAGAAGACATCCTTCCCTTGGCAAAACACTTCATTCATCAGGACAATCTAAAGTTCATGAAACGCATCCAAGAATTAAGCAAAGACGCGAAAAACCTTTTTCTGGAATACTCTTGGCCGGGAAATGTCCGCGAATTGAAGAATGCCGTGGAAAGGGCCATGATTTTTGAAAAGAGTTCCCAAATTTCGAGAGAACATCTCCCCATCAGCCTCCAGGAGAAACCTTCCGTACCTCGAGTCACAGACCGCTCGTTCAGCATGGATGAATCGGTACCGCTGGCTGAAATGGAGAAAGGGTTGTTGATCAAAGCTCTTATCAAAGCCAGAGGAAACAAGTCCAAAGCAGCTGAGATTCTTGGCATATCCCGCGACACACTGCGGTACAGAATCAAAAAGTGGGATATAAAACCTCAAGACACGAAACCTTCTGACGGCTAAACCAATCCATAATTCTCTTGGATTCCCGACCTCTTCGCACACGGAACAGGGTTTTTTCTTGAAAAAAAACGGGTTATATCCCCCACAACCGGTGCAAATCCCCCGGATTAAAAATTTCATCAGCACAGCCTCCGAAAAAACAAAACAAGTAACCTTCCTATTATCAACAATTTAGAGGATTTAATATTTTCGTTCCACAATGGCATAGAACTTGCTTATTATATTATTCTTATAAAAGGTCTATATATGATAAAAATACTCGTGATTGACGACGACAAGCTCATCAGGTGGTCTTTAAAGGAGATCTTCACACAAGAAGGTCATTCCGTCGATACGGCTGCCACTGCCGATGCAGCTCTATCGCTCTCAAAGATATCCACCTATCAACTCATTTTAGCTGATTTGGATATCGACAATGTCAGTGGAATCGAAATGCTGAAAAGAATTCAGCAATCACTGCCGGAAACACAAATAATCATATTATCGGCTCAGAGCCGCCAGCATGTCGAAAGTCAAATCGATGACCTTTCCATAGCTTCTATACTGGAAAAACCGTTCACGGCACAAGAGATCCGGGACGCCACCAAGAAAGTCCTGGCCTATGCAAATATACGCAACGAATCAACGAAAAATTCTGAGGAGGTTTGAGTTGCTATGAACATCGACAAAAAGATCAAATTGCCATCTATGAAGGCACTGGTTCTGATAGGTTTGACTATATGTATCACCGCTTTCCTCTCTGCATCTATCCCCCCTGTTCAAGAAGAGAACGCCCCGGCATGCGCGGAATGCCATGAGGATGTCGCCAAGGCTCTTCAAGCCAAGCCCCATTCGGTAAACAGCTGCACGGCTTGTCATGGGAGTGCGGAGACGCATCTGTCAGAGGGCGGTGGGCCCAATATTTTCGCCTTCAAGGCTGCTGACAACGCCAATGCAAAATCGAAGAATTGTCTGGGATGTCATGCAAAAAACACAGGAGCGTTTTATGCAAGCCCCCACGGCAAAGCCGCTCTTGACTGTACCACCTGTCATACCGTGCATGCCGCGGATACAAAAAAATTCCTTCTCAAGACGAGTGCCACCAAAAACTGCGCCTCGTGCCATCAGGATATATTCTCCCAGTTTCAGTTGAACGAACGCCACAGGCTTCAGGAAGGGATCATGAGCTGCACAACCTGCCACGATCCGCATGAGTCTGCAGCCCGGGAACGTCTGGGAGGCTTTAAAAATGATTCCTGCAATCAGTGCCATACAGACAAGGCCGGTCCATTCCTCTTCGAACACGAAGCATCCAGAATCGAAGGGTGCACAGCCTGTCATGAAGTCCATGGGAGCCCCAATCGACGCATGCTGACCCACCAGAGCATCTCAGACCTTTGTTTCAGCTGCCACACATTTGCGCCTTCCTTCCATTCACGTTTCACTTCCGAAGGCTCCAACTGCACCACCTGCCATCCAACGATTCACGGCTCAAATCTCAGCAAGATCTTTTTGAAATAGGAGGGAACAGATGCACAAGCAACGCATATTCATACTTTCGATTCTGATCATGTTCCTCTTTACGACGGTCTTTTCTCTTCGAGCTGAAGAAAAAGAGAAAACCGTCAAGGGGGATTTTCTTTTCGGATACCGCTTCGTCGACACGAGCGGTGCCGTCGAGAAATACAAGGAAGACTTCAACTTGGACAAGGGAGCTCGACTGTTCAATTTCAATCTTCAGGTGACACCGAACGAAACGCTCAAGAACGTCTTCGACCGGCTGGACATCAACGCCTACAATTATGGGGGCGACCCCTATGAGACTCTTGGAATTTCACTTCAAAAATACGGCCTCTACCGATTCGATTACAACCGCAAAAAATCCACCTATTTTTACGCGGACCAGTACGAAGAAAGTCCAGGACTTCTCTATGACGTTCACACTTTCGATTTCGAAAGACTATCCGACACGGGTTCTCTCAAAGTCTTCCTGAGCAGCAATGTGGACCTCTTTCTCAATTTCGACCACTACACCAAAAAAGGTCACAGCGCTACCTCACTGGACCTCAACAGAGTGGAATTCGAATTCGATCGTCCAATAGATGAAGACTTCAAGGAAGTTGCGTTCGGATTGAACGCACATATCCGAAACTACTCCTTTTCCTTCGAGGAAAGGATCCAGGATTACGAAAACGCCAACAGTTACTTTCTTCCCAGCTATGAAGACGGAGGCTCTTCCGCCCGCTATCCCTCTTCACTCGACTTGTTCATGGTGAATCAGCCATACGACCTCAAGACCAACATCCACACCTTCCGGATAAATGCCAGACCCTTCAGCAGCATCCTGATCAAGGGTTCCGCCCAGTTGAGCAATCAGGATATGAACCTCACTTATGCCGAAGAAGGAACGGGCATCGATTACCTCGACCATCCGTTCTCTTACAGCCAGAGCGGGCAAGGAAGCTTCGAGCGCAACATCCGTCTTTTGAATCTGGATATCACATACCTTCTGTTCGACAAGCTGGCCGTCATCGGAGCTGTCCGTTCCTACGATTTCGATCAGACCGGCACTCTGACGATCGACGGCGAAAAATCGGATATGGCTCTCGGCTACAATACATTGGGTTTCGAGGGAGGCCTGCAGTATCAATTCACATCCAATGCGGCCCTAACCTTAGGCTACCGACATGAGAAAAGAGATCTCGAGGGGCTGGAAACCTTCGACTACGAAGATAAAACGACCCGGAACGGCCTGTTCGGCAACCTGAAATGGAACCCCTCGCGGACGTTCACCCTGACACTCGATCAGCAGTACGGTTCCTATGACAATCCGTATTCCATCATATCTCCTTCGAAATTCAACCGGTTCCGTGGAACAGCCAAACTCAATCTGAATGAATTCAGTCTTTCCACCTCTTACCTCTTCAGCAAAACAAAGAATGATGTCTACGAGGAGCTGTGGGAATCCAGCCGGAATCAGCTCAACCTCAGAGCCGGGTATCATGCAGGAAACGTCAAAATATTTGCAGGCTATGCCCTGATCGACGTGAAGCACGATGCCTCGAGAGCCATCGCCTATCCTCCGGGTTGGAGCGGCCCTGCAGCTACCTTCCCCTGGGAGATCATGTATGAAGGGAAATCCAACTTGTGGGATGCATCCCTGATACTGAGCCTTAACGAGAGATGGAAAATCGGCGGCTACGGCAACATCTACAACAACAGCGGCTTCTGGGAGATCTCCCGCACCATGCTGAAAGCTTATGTGCAGTATGCCTTCGAAAACGGACTTCTGACTCAGGTCGGATACCGTTTTGTAGATTATAAAGAAGAATTTTCCGGCCGCAACGACTATAAAGCCAACATCTTCGAGATATCCTTCGGGTATCGATGGGATCAATAGAGGAGGTAACCATGTTGAAGAAACCACAGTTTCTTAGTGCTTTAATCGTGGTCATCCTGGCTGCCCTGATCTCGATCGCAGCCACATCAGATGATCAAGCAGGAATACAATCGAAAAAATCCCATGCGGAAAAACTCTGGAAGACTTCGGGTCATGCGGACAAAACAGCAGAAGCCTTTATGCACTGGGATGAAGACGGTGCGGTGGAAAGCGACTGTGCCAAATGCCACAGCACTCCGGGATATGTCGAGTTCCTGCAAACCGGCACCACCGGCAGCCAACCCATCGGGACCACGGTGGAATGTCAAGTCTGCCACTCCGATCCCGATCGGGGCATTCTTCGCGATCACACAGAAGTGACCTTTCCGTCCGGAATAACCATAGAAGGACTCGGTCCCGAAGCCCTGTGCATGGAATGTCACCAGGGCAGAGAGTCCGGAAAAAGTGTGGAAGAAGGCATAACTGCAGCAGGAATACCGAGCGACGACACGCCGTCCGATGAACTCGGCTTCATAAACATTCACTACTACGCAGCCGCAGCCGACCAGTTCGGAACTTTTGTCAAAGGCGGATATGAGTACGACGGCAAATCCTATGATGCCAGATTTTCCCATGTAACCGGATACAATGCCTGTCAGACCTGCCACAATCCCCACTCTCTGGAAGTCGAGCTTCATGCCTGCAACACCTGCCACACAGGAATCAAGGATCCCAAAAATATCCGTTACTACGGCTCGTTCGTGGATTATGACGGAGACGGAGACACGAGCGAGGGGATTTTTTACGAGATCGAAGACCTCAAAAGCAAACTTTATTTTACGATCCAAAGGTATGCTAAGCGTATCGGCGGCAATCCCATCGTATATGATCCCGCCACCTATCCTTACTTCTTTAATGACAATAACGATAACGGGGCGATCGACGCCGATGAAGCAAACTACGGAAACCAGTACAAGGCCTTCACTCCCCGGCTTCTCAGAGCGGCTTACAACTATCAAGTTTCGTTGAAGGACCCCAACGCTTTTGCCCACGGCGGGAAGTACATCATCGAGCTTCTGTATGACTCGATCGAGGATTTGAGCACAAAACTCAATAATCCTTCCCTCCTCGCCAGTTTGCACCGTACAGATGAAGGTCATTTCGATGGTTCTTCCGAAGCATTTCGGCATTGGGATGTAGAGGTACCCCAGGAAGTGGAGAGCGATTGTGTCAAGTGCCACAGCGCCGTGGGGCTGCAGCAAATCCAGGAGATGGGCGAAAACACGGCGACCGAAGTTTCCAACGGAATGCTGTGTACGACCTGTCATTCAAGCCCTCCTTCCATTAGACAGTTCGGTGCAGTCGAATTCCCATCAGGAGCGATCGAAGACATGGGCGACTCCAGCAATCTTTGCCTGAACTGCCACCAAGGCCGGGCTTCCAGAAAGACAGTCGCTCAAGAAATTGCAGATAATCCTGCCGGTCCTTTCAGCTTCATCAATATCCATTACTATCCGACTGCTGCTGTTCTGTTCGGCTCAGAAGTACATGGCGGGTTCGAATTCCAAGGAAAACACTATGCAGGTCAGAAGCTCTGGTACAATCACAACGGACGGTTTGACACTTGCGTCGAGTGCCACATGGGCACACGGAGTGAAAACAAGCCTTTCGACTACACCGGTCAAATGCACAATGTCCACACACCGGATCCCAGAGATTGCGTCTACTGTCATGGGCAGGACATAGCTCAACCTATCCCTGGAGCGGACCCGGCCAAGTTCTCCTTTGAAGGCATCAGGCCGGCAACCACTCCGGATTATGATGGAGACGGCAATAAATCAGAATCCATAAAAGACGAGATCAACGGATTGGAAAATACCCTTTATGCCAAAATTCAATCCTACGCTGCAGCCGTCATCGGCATTCCCATTGTCTATGATTCACAAGCCTATCCCTATTTCTTTATGGACAAAAACGAAAACGGGGCAGTCGATCCGGGAGAAGCCATCTATCCCAACGCTTACAACATGTTCAACGCCAAGTTGCTCAGAGCCGCGTACAATTACCAGTTGAGTTTAAAAGAGCCCAACAATTTCATCCACAACTCCAAGTACGTGGCCCAGCTCCTCGTGGATTCGATCGCTCACCTCGGAGGCGATGTGAGTATGTACAAGTGGCGCAAGTAGTCGAATAAGTCGAAGAAACAGCTATTCAAAGGGTGGTTTTTTCAAAGGCCGCCCTTTTTTTGCACTGGTTGGATATTTTTAAGTCAAAATATTTCTTTCTTCAGGCATATTTTTTGCATTTTCACTTGAAAATACTCGAGTACTTCTATAGAATTTATATCGAAATATGCCTTGTGAATCATAAGGAAGGAGGAGGCAGCATATGAAAGTGAAGGTCATCATCATCGGTCTTGTAAGTCTTGTTTTGAGCACAGGGATCTACGCACAGGAATGCGTGACCTGCCACAAAGATGTAACACCCAACATCGTCTCTGACTGGCAGCTGAGCAAACACAGCCAGAATGAGGTGGACTGCTCCGTTTGCCATGGAGATCTTCACATGGATCCTTATGATGTGGACAAAGTCCTGATTCCGACGCCTGAGACGTGTGCCCAGTGCCATGACGAGAAGGTTTCCCAATTCAAAGCCGGAAAACACGCCGCGGCTTGGGCTGCAATGAAAGCCATGCCCACCATTCACTGGCAGCCCATGGCCCTTACAGAAGGCATGAAAGGCTGCGGTGGTTGCCACAAGCTCGGCTTGAAGACGGAAGTGGAAATCAAAACCTTGAAAGAGGATAGTCCCGGATTCGGTCTCGCCTCTTGCGATGCCTGTCACACTCGTCACACATTTTCCATAATCGAAGCACGCCAGCCTCAGGCATGCCAGACATGTCATATGGGATTCGACCACCCCCAATGGGAAATGTATTCCGGATCCAAACATGGGGTCCGCTATCTCCTCAAGCAGAATAAAACGCTTCCGGAGAATGTGGCAGCCCCTTCCTGTCAAACCTGCCATATGCAAGAGGGAAATCACGCCGTCATGACGGCTTGGGGATTCTTGGCCGTCCGCCTACCCATGCCCGAGGATAAACAATGGGCGGCGGATCGTATGACCATCCTCCAGGGCCTGGGTGTCCTCGATCCGGAAGGCAATCCCACAGCCCGCCTGGAAGTGGTCAAAGCCGCCAACGTCGCCAGGCTGACACAGGAAGACTGGCAAAAAGAGCGGGACAAAATGCTGCAAACATGCAACGATTGCCATTCTTTGAATTTCGCCAAAGCGGAGCTGAAAAAAGGAGATGGGATCATCCAAGCGGCCGACCGCCTGATGGCCGAGGCTATTCTTACAGTGGCGGCCCTGTATAAAGACGGAATTCTACAAAAACCGGAAAGATACGCCTATCCATTCCCGGATCTCCTTGCTTTCCATGATGCCCCGACACCCATCGAACAGGAGCTGTTCGTCATGTTCCTCGAGCACCGGATGCGAACGTTCCAAGGTACATTCCATGCCAACCCGGATTATGCTCTGTGGTACGGATGGAGCGAGATGCAGCGATCCCTGTCGGAAATCAAACACGCGGCGGTGGAGATGCGGAAAGAGCACGGGAAATAGATAACAATTCAATAAAAATGTGGGTCTTATGAAATCTACGATACGTTTTTTAAGTTCCGTCAAATTGGCTATTTTTCTATTGATCATTATCACCATTGCTTCTATTTTGGGAACGCTGATCCCGCAGCACAGGAGCACAGCCGAGTATGCAGCCCGATACGGCCAGCTCTCGAACGTGCTCATAACGCTGGAATTCACGAAGCTCTACCAGTCATGGTGGTATGTTTGCCTGCTCCTACTCTTTTCTCTCAATATCGTGGTCTGCACCCTGACGCGAATTTCGCCGAAATTCAAGAGAACATTCAAACCCTCCTTAGAAAAAGAGAAAAAAAAGATCCAGACCTTGAAAATCAGCACGGTCAACACAGGCAAAACAAACCTTGAAAAGACTTCGAAAGCCCTCCATAAGGAATTTACCACGAGGCGCTATAAGGTCCGCAAAGAAGCTTCGGAAAACGCTGTTTTCTTCGCAGCCCGCAAGCGGATGCTCGGTATGTTCGGATCGGATATCGTTCACCTCGGCCTGCTCGTCATCATCATCGGAGGAATCATCAGCGGCATGGCCGGATTCAGAACGAATCTGTATATATACGAGGGTGAAACCCTCGATGTTCCCCAGGCTGATTTCCGATTGCGATTGGACAAATTCGAAACCGAATATTACCCGAACGGAAGCGTCAGGGACTGGAAAAGCACTCTGTCCGTCATCGACGAGGACAAGCCGCTTTTCACCCGGACCATCGAAGTCAATTATCCCCTTTCGTACAAAGGCTTTGTCTTTTACCAGAGCAGCGTTGGCAGAGACTGGGAGAATCCCACACTTGAGGTTTGGGTCAAGAAAAAAGATAATCCCACATACCTGACCAAGGTGAAACTCAGGTTGCGCCAGACTGCCGAACTGGATGAAGAAGACTTGGAAATTGAAGTTCTTCAATTTGTGCCCGATTTCATCATAGCCGAAGACAACAAGGTGGCGACCCGTTCTCTGGAACCGAATAATCCCGCAGCCTTCCTTGAAGGTCGCTCCGCCGGCGAGAAGGTCTTTTCCGGTTGGATTTTTGCCAAATACCCCGATTTCGATCAAATGCATGCTGCTAAAGAACACAATCTCTCATTCGAGCTCAAGAATATCGAAGCGGCCCAATATTCAGGCATCGAGATGGCCAAAGACCCCGGAGTGAATTTCATCTGGCTGGGATGTGGTCTGTTGATGCTCGGCCTGTTCACCGCCTTTTTCTGGCCGCCGAGAGAGATCAAGGTCATTCTCGAGAAAGACAAAGGGAAGACCGAAGTCTCCGCCGGGGGCATTGCCGCCAAGAACAAAGAAGAATTTCGAGCGGAGTTCGATAAAATCATGGACAGCATAAGGAGACCGGAATGAACGAATCGACGCTGTTTCTCATCACGTTTATCCTCTATATCATCTGCGCATTTTTTTATTTTGCCTATCTTTTCTTAAAAAAAGAACGCCTGGCCGACATCGGCTATAAAGCTGTTGCGGCCGGTCTGATCGTGCACACAGCCGCGCTCGCACTGAGAACCGTAGAAAGCGGCCACGCCCCCTTTACCAACATGTACGAGTCCCTCTCGTTTCTGGCATGGTCGGCGGCTTTGGCCTATGTCGTGATCGAAGGAAAATTTAAAATCCGGAAAGCAGGTCCTTATTTCATCCTCATCGTCATCGGCCTGATGGCCCTTGCATCCTCCCCCCTGATGCCGAAGGAAGCGACGCCTCTCGTTCCTGCGCTGCAGAGCTATTGGCTTTGGCTGCATGTCTCGGTGACACTTTTCGGAGAAGCCTTTTTTGCCGTGGGATTTATCACCAGCATCCTCTACCTCGTGGCCGACTCGAGGGAAAAGAAAAGCAATCCGGGCAAATCAGCGCTGTCTGCCGAGCGGCTCGACTCCATCAGCTACCGATGCATTGCCGTCGGCTTCCCTCTGTTCACGTTGGGAGGCCTTGTCTTCGGTATGGTCTGGGCCTACAAGGCCTGGGGAAGATACTGGAGCTGGGATCCCAAGGAAACCTGGAGCCTCATCACCTGGTTTTTCTTTGCCATCTATCTCCACACACGCATTGTCATGGGGTGGAAGGGCCGCCGCTCGGCTTTGATCGCCATCATCGGATTTCTGGCTGCAATCTTCACATATTTCGGTGTCAATTACTTGCTGGCCGGGCTGCACAGTTACGCATAATCAGCAGGTTGGGAATCACAGCAAATGGAGCGGGCATGCTCTCTCATCCGGGGGTTTTCATTGACCCGCTTGTGAGGAGTGAGAATCAAAGTGGCAAAAACGAAAAGAAAAAAAAGGCTCATCATTCTAGCAGGTGTCGCAGTTATTTTTGTCGTTCTGCTGGTCATCGCTATAGAATTCACGTCTCACTCCGGATTTTGTGCTTCCTGCCATTACATGAAACCCTTCTTCCAGAGCTGGGAAATCTCATCGCATGCAGCTTTCGAGTGCAGCAAATGCCATTATCCTCCCTCAGGAGGCATCAGATCCAAACTCAGAAAAAAGATAGAGGGACTAGTCATGGTCGGCCGGTACTGGACGAAACTTTACGTCAAATCAAAGCCATGGGCTGAAATTCGTGATGAAAACTGTCTCCAGTCAGGGTGTCACGACAAACGGCTTCTCGAAGGTGTAGTCAAGTTCAAAAAAATCGTTTTCGACCACAAAATTCATTTGACAGACCTCAGAAGGGGAAAACAGCTTCAGTGCACAAGCTGTCATTCCCAGATCGTCCAGGGAGAGCACATAACGGTTACGGAAAGCACGTGCTTCATCTGCCACTTCAAGGAAAGCGAACATTTTCCTCAAATAGCCGCCTGCTCTCACTGTCATAAAAAAAATATTCTCATTAACGAGGAAACATCGCGTTACAACCACACCCTCGTGTTCGAGAACGGTTATTCCTGCGACAAATGCCACAGTCACACCATCACCGGCGACGGTGAAGTGCCCAAAGAAAATTGCTACAAATGCCACTATGAGAGAGAGAGACTGGAAAAATACGATGACACGGACCTTATGCATACAGAGCATATTTCCGAAGACAAAATTGAATGCAACCAGTGCCATCTGGATATCCAGCACAATATCATCAAGGATATCGAAGCGATCGCCGATTGCCGAACCTGTCACACGGATTTCCACATGGCCCAAAAGAATTTGTACATGGGCGAAGGCGGAAAGGGAATCGCACATGCCCTACCCAACGTCATGCTGGAGAAGGGACTGAGCTGTAAAGGCTGCCATATTTTTCACGAGGAAAGCGGGGGGCAGCTCATCAAGAGCGACACTTTCATCTCCAAAGCCCAAGCCTGTGAATCATGCCACGGCCAGGGCTTTTCCAGGATTTTGGCTGAATGGGAAACATCGACCAATAAAAAATTGAAAGAGATCAAATCTATTTATGAAAGATCTTGGCGTGAAGTCCGGGAATCGAAGCATGCAAAAAGGGAAAATGCGGAGTCATTAATAAAGGATGCCCTTTTCAATATCGAACTCGTTGATAAGGGAAAGAGTGTCCACAACATCGCTTATTCCCAAGAATTGCTGGCATCAGCCTACAAACTGTTGCAGGAAGCACTCCGTGCAGTAGAATCCTCTTACAAACCGCCGGGTTTCGCCGTCGTCTCCGAAGAGATTCCGACTCAGTGTTCTAACTGCCATGCCGGGATTGAAGAAATCAATGCCTCTATCTTCGGACTCAATTTTCCGCATAAGAGCCACCTTCTCGAGCAGAAGATTTCCTGCGATACATGTCATTCCAATGCACGCCGCCACGGTGAATTCATCGCCACCAAGCAGAGCTGTGCAACCTGCCATCATAAAAACCCCGAAAAAAACTGTGCCCAATGCCACCTTCTGCAAAACACTCTCTATCGGGGGGGGACTTTGAACGGCTATGACGTTCCAAAGGATACGATGGCGGAGGCGGAAGTTGAGTGTACGGATTGCCACCTCAATAATCAGAGCGAAATCTCCCGTCCGGATAAAAACAAGTGCCTCGATTGTCATGAGGAGGACTATGCCGAGATACAAACGGATTGGCAGGAGTCCGTTCAAAATCTTATCCAGACTCTGACCACTCACCTGGAACACAAGAAAAAACTGCCGCTCACGGAACAAGAAAAGACCGTTTTTCGGGACATCGAACGCACGCTCCAGAAGATCAAACTGGACGGCAGCTCCGGAGTGCACAATTACATATTCGTGGAAGACACTTTAGCCGACTTGAAGAACAAGATTGAATCCATCGGCAAAAAACGATAACACAAAAATCATATTTTATCGGAGACTTCAGTGCCCTTCATCTCCACTACTGCGGGCGGTTTTTGTTGAACTCAGGGCCTTTTGGCCGCCAAGGATTTTTTGATGTTATCGACCATTTGATCTATGGGCTGACCTCCAGGTCCTTTAAAGCCCGGATCGACCTTGATGAGTTCCTCCCATGATTTGAGGGCAGCTACCGGGTCGTTGAGGTTGTGCAAAAAAACTATCCCCCTGTTGAACCAGGCTTGGGGGTGTTTCGGATCGATCGCGATGGCTTGATCGAAGGCATCAACAGCCTCCGCAAATTGACCATTGCGCCGATACATGATGCCGAGGTCGGTCAATACATCGGGATTTCCGGGATTGATCTCGATGTATCTGGTATAAGCATGGATCGCTTTTTGGGGGTTGTTCGTATCAAAATAGAGATTGCCCAGCTGGACCCAAGCCTCCATATCCCTAGGATCTTCGGCGACCTTGCTCTCCAAAGCCAGAATCATTTTGGCCTGCTGTGTCGAAACATCGGTTTGGCCGGGTGGGCCATCCTGGAAGGAAGACCGCTGACCTGGACGCGCCGAACCGGACTTGAAACTGCTGTAAACAACGCCTCCGAGAAATCCCGCGATCAAACAGGCCATGGCTACAATCAGGGCTGTATTTAGAGTTATGTATTTTATCTCTACCTTTTTCTCTTTGTTCATCCTTCCTCCAAATCCAGAGTCGTCAACGTCTCTTTCAGAGAAGAAATTCGCTTCCGATTCTGTCCCATCATTTTATCGACATCTTTAAAGAAATCCTGAAGATATGTATCGATATCCGCAAATTCTTCCGAAAAAGAAACAGCGGGGATATCCTCGCCCCCCCGGTTCAATCGATGTTGCAGGCTCATTCGAATCTTGCGGAAAAAGGACCTTATTCTCGACCTGACAAACACGTAAAAAATTATAAAGGCAACGGTTGTAACTCCTGCTAGGATCAGGTTGAAACGGATGACCTCTACAGTGAAAATCTCAGCCATGTTAGAAATCGGAATATGCGACCGGTACAAATGATCTTCAACCAGGTTTCTCAGATGAAAAGAATAAAACAGGAAATTGGACGAAACGACAACCAAATTCCAACCCAGAAAAAAGAAGAGCAATTTTTTTTGGAATACTCTATCAACGTAAAAAATTCTTCTCCGTTTATCTCGCATTCACTTTCTCCCTACAGATTATGACAGGATAAACAGAGCCTGCTGCGAAAATTGTCCATGACGAGTTTGCCCTTACGCTCGGAATAATGGTCGTGACACGTGGCACATCCGATATTTCCGTTGATCAGAATGATTCTTGAATCCAGGGCCTGAGGAGGATGAAATGTAAGGGGCTTTCTGAAATAGGCTTCTGCATAGTCCACGCTTATGGGATGCGATAGTCCGATGCCCCTGGAATGTTCCCAGTTGACATCCCTGACCTGGGTCCCTGATTCGATAGATAGAGTTCCGTCATGGCAGCTCAGACATTCCCGGGAATTGTCATCCACCGAGTCCTTCAGCTCATACGAGAGTGTCGCCGAGTGGGCCATTTTCACCGACAAAGCGTGAGAATCGACCTTGAAATTTACGAAATTACCCTTGTGGCACTGATAACAGAACATTTTCCCATCGGTTTCAGCCCTAAGAAGAAACGGGCCCATTTCGGTTCGTCCGATCAGCCCTTCACCTTCTTCGTATGTCCTGTGAGGAAAATGACATGTCACACAAACCATTTTGCCTCTTATGATTGGGAACTGGGCAGGAAGCTCTTTTCCCGGCATGACATCCGAGGGATGAGACCGGTTTCCGTTATCCGGGTGACAGAAAAGACAGAGTCGATCCACATCACGCGTCAGGATTGAAGGATCCTTCTCGCCCACATGACAGATGTAACATTTCCCCTCAAAATCGTGAGGATCCTGCGGCCGCATTGACCAGAGCACAACCAAAATAACGATGAACGATACAATCAGGGCGGTCAGTTTTTTATGGGACATCCTCATTTCCCAATTCTGCGACTATGCCTTTTATCCTTTCTATTGCAGTTCTCTTTTCCCCATCAAGCTCTGCTTCGATATTGGGCAACAGGGATTCCGCTTCCGCCAACAATCGATTCTGCTTGTTTAACATGGAAAAGAATCCGCTGAACCATCGCGACACTCCCGGCAAAAAATCGGTCCGGCGGAACGAAATATCATTCAGATCCTCGCTATCACGGAATTGTTTCAATATTTTTTTCAGTCTGAACATAGGACCGGCAATTTTATGGCTGAACAACAGGGCGACAAGAAAGAGAAGGAGTGTCGACAAGGAAAACTGGGCAATAACGGCTATGACGATGACCAGACTCATTTTGTTGAAAACATCGGAAATGATTTGGATTGCGGAGGGATAAGAGCTTCCCAAATTCCTATTGAGGAAGACAAAGAGAATTAAGGCCGATACGATCAAGCCCGCAGTAATGATCACAATAAGCTTCAGTAAAAAAAAGATCTCATTTTTTCTCGGAACGATTTCATCGGGCCTTAATTTCATTTTCTGTACATTCTCAATAAAACTTCATATGCATGCCTGAAGGCCTGTTTGCTCTCTTCGCATTTTCCGGCTGTATCGAGAGTATCCGCTACCTTAAATACCACAAAGAACAGTTGAGGCTCAAGTTGGGAAAGGGTCGCGATTTGCTCCAATGATTCCTCGGCAGGTGCTTTCAGAGCTTCACAGAGGTAGTAGCCGAGCTGAACACGTCTGGAATTCATTTTTTCCTTGAGTTCAGAAAAGTGTTGAAGGCTTTCATCGATTTTCCCCATAAACAACAGGGCGTAGCCGATTCCCAGCTTGGCCGTCTCCTCCTCTGGATCGACCGCGAGTGCTTTGGCAAAGGTTTTATGCGCCAGCTCATAATTCCGGCTGATCATGAGTCGAAAACCCTGTTCGAGCATCCGGCCAACCGTCCTCTCCTCCTTCATTCTTTCCGTCTTGTGGGCAAGCTCTTCCGGGACTTCGCCTTTTATTAATGCCTCGATATGGGATTGAAAGATCAACTCCAGATTGGACCGGTGTCCGGCAATGAACGAATGCAGCACATTGTCTTTGGTCACCAGGAGCAGTGTCGGCAGCACGATAATTCCCATCTCCCCGTAGATTTTCCTATCCGCATCAGACACATATTTCTTTTTGATCTCCAGCGATTCAAAAGCTGACATTATCTGTGAATTCGGTTCTTGACCTGTATCCACAAGATAAAACTCGAGATTCCCGGATTCTTGAAGCTCCGGAACGAGCTCCCTGAAAAAAGCTGCGTTCCGGTCTCTGCCGGAATTCATGACCAGAATGAGCTTGTTTTCTCCGGTAACAAAGACGCTCATCGCTTCAGTCGATGGGAACTTGTCTCCGATTTTGAGGTTTCGCAGTCCTTCCACATCCAAAGGAAAAGTCATTAACCCCGTTAACAAGATCAGAAGAATTTTCATCATTGAGGCTGCACCTTCTGCCTGTCGTAGGAATAGGCTTTATGGCACCCGGGAATACAATTGCCTCCGGTTTCGGTCTTGGAAAAGCCGATGGGTAAGGACCACTCGCCGAATGGAGTCTCCTCCCGGACGTGATTCGGTTGATCCCCGGCATGTATCTCGTGACAGGCACGGCAAGTCCGTCCCTTGGTGCGGTTGATGTGCAGGTAGTGAAGGTTCTGGTCTCCATCTCTGAAATTCGTGAGTGTCGTCGTCTTCTCGTCCCTGACTACCGTACTTTCATGACATTCGAAGCAGAGGTCATACTTTTTTTGAGAGAACACGGTATAGAATTCTTCCGGATAATCCTTGATCAGAATCTTGTACGAATCCGAACCATGGGGATCATGACAGCCCGTACAGTTTCCGTCGGCAACCGGCCCATGCTTGTTGGGATTGTTGTTTACGATCTCGTAAATGTTGTAGTCCTTCCCATCGGTTCCGATAATCTGCTTGTTATGGCAACCGAGGCAGAGACTCAGCTGATCGCTTCTAAGATTGTGCTCGAAAAGAGATCCATGGGGATCGTGACAGTTGTCGCACTTTTTGTCCTGAAGCACAATCGGATGTTTGGAATCGGCATCGGCCGCTTCTTTGAACAGATCATCGTGGCAAGTTTCGCAGACATTCCCAGCAGGAGTCAGAAGCTGGAAGGGATTGTCGGAGGAATGGGAGTCGTGACAGCCGGCGCAGCCGTCCTGCAGAGGGGTGTGCACGAACATCCCCTCTCCTGAATAATCCTTGTCCGTGTGGCAGCGAATGCAAATTTTCTCACTGGATGCCTTCAAAAGCGAAGGGTTATCGGAAGAGTGGGGATCGTGGCACATCGAACAGCTCCCCGTCGCCATGGGGCCGTGGATGACTTTCTTCTTCATCATTTCCGAGTCATGACACTGGAAACACAGAGTATCCATGCGTTCCGCTTTGATAAACGACCGGTCATTCCCGCCATGGGGATCATGACAATCTTGACACTTTTCCTTGCCCATGGCTTGGTGGACAACAGAACCCTCCTCTTGATTGTCATGACACTGAAGACATCCCTGATCGTTATCGGCAAATTTAAACTTGTGTTTTCCGGTTTGGATGTGGCAGGTGGTGCAATCATCCGCGACAGGACCGTGAAGGAGCTTCATCTTGCTGAAATCGACATGGCATTCGGAAGTGATGCATTCTTGAGAAATAAGTTTCGATGAAATAAAGAAAAAAGTCAGAAGAAATATTAGGGCGGTTTTTTTCATAGTGATGCTCCTCATTAATTTCTTTGATAGCTCCAGGGGTCGTGGTCTTCCCCGTGGCAAGTCAAATAACAATACCCTCTATCGCCCTGAATTTCAAACCTCAGTTGTCCTGTTCCCGAAGGAAACACAACATTTTTGTCGAAGTTGAGAAGGGCGATATAGTTCGGAGAGCCGTGCGGGTCGTGACAGACTGCACAGGCGGAATTGCGATTCAAGTGATCGTCATGAGCTTCGAAAGCGCTGGCGCTTCCGGATGTCAAGACAGTCGGATCGTGACATTTGAAGCAGATTGCGTAGTTGTCGACCGAGAACGGCGTGTTGTCCATAGTCTCGTAGCGCCTCTCAAGGATGTATTCGTAGTCCGAGCCGTGCGGGCCAATGGGAGCCGAGCTCCCGCCTTGGCCTGCACTATTGCTGTTGTGGCAATCCGTGCAGTAGAGCCTGGAAGCGGTGGTGTAAGGCGGAATCAGAGAAGGCACCCAACCGCTTTTTCCCTGGGCGGTGACGGGGTGGTAGCTGGCATTGGCGGGATTGACGGCAAACCGGACGTTGCCCGTGTCGAACATACGGTCCATGTCCGTGGCTACGATGTACTGATTTTGCCCGTGACACTTCAAACAAACCTCATACTCGTACTGCGCTGGATCGACCAGGTTCCCGGTAACGGTCATTCCCAACGAGCCCGTCAGGCTGCCCAAGATATCCGGAGGGTAGGCGGAGGCTCTTAAAATTTCGTGAGGGTTATGACAGTCCGCACATTCGACGTGGACCGGCGCCGTCAGGATGTTCTCAGCGGGATCATGCCCCTGGTAGAAATTGACGCGGTGGCTGCTGGCCTTTGTCAGCAGGTTCTCGATATTCTTTCCGACGTTTCCGTTATGGCAAACAAGGCAGACTCCCTCCTCGATTGAAGTCAGCAGCCGTTCTTTTCCGCCGGCACTGTGATTTCGGTGGCAATTCATGCAGGAATTATCGGCAATCGTCGTATAATCCGTGTGAGGCCAGGGATCCTCCCCATGTCCGTTCCAAGACTTTTGCGAATGATCATGAGGAGATCTTTGATCGAAGCCCGAAATCCGATGACAGGTTTTGCACAATCCGGCATTCAGGTTGCTTTTTGCCAAAAATTTCGGGATCGCCTCGTCATGGGGATCATGGCAGGCCGTACACTGAATTTTGCTGTAGGCATCGTACCCAACATCATCCATGGGGTCGGGATGCACCAATTCGGAAGATGAACTTACGGCTGAAGACGGATCGAAAGAGACGGGATGGTCGTCCGAGAGGTCGCTCCCCAAATTTGCCTCGCTGTCCGGGGACATCCTGTTACCGACCGTGTTCTGCATGGAGAAATCGCTGGGGGGGTAAATGATACGTCCCAGGGCGATCGTTCCGTCATGGCAGGAAAGGCAGAGTTTCGTGGCTCCATCCGGCTGGTCGGGTATCGAAAAGAGTGTGGAGCTTCCGTAAAGGTTGTACACGACCGAGGATTCCTCCCTGTTCCATAAGGGAGGATAATTGACGGCATTGTGACTTGTGTGACAGAAGATGCAGATCATGCTCGTTTCATCGGTGACTATGCTTCCCGGTCCGCCGGATGACAGATTGTGTTTGGAATTCTTGATGGTGTCCGGAAATAGGATCGAAAACAAACAGAACAGAAAAGCGAGAGTCGCAAATGCCGTTTTTTTCATGTGCATCATTCAACAATCCTAAAGATTTGAATCCGGGTGTTGTAGGTGTCCGCCACCCAGATCGAACCGTCGGCATCGACCATGACACCGGACGGCAGCCAGAATTCTCCATCCATGTGGCCCGGTCCGCCTAAATGATACAAAAATTCACCCTTAAAATTAAAGATCTGGACGTTATCGAACTCGGCATCGGCAACGAAGACCCGTTTATTTTTGTCGACCGCAATTCCCTTGGGTTTGGAAAAATTTCCACCGCCTCTGCCGGTATTGCCGAAAGTCCGTATGAAATCCCCGCCGAAATCAAAGATCTGAACCCTGAAATTCAGGGCATCCGTGACATAGATGTACTCATCATCAGCCGCAATATGAGTCGGGAAGTTAAATTCCCCATCTCCCGATCCTCTGCAGCCGAAAGATTTGATCAAGGCTCCGTCTTTTCCGAAACAAAGAATCCGGTGGTTAGGAGTATCGATACAAAAAAATTCCCCCCGTGAAAACACAAGCCCTGTTATACGGCTATTCTCCGGCGTTAGAAAAACCTCAAGGAATTTATAATCGGCATCGTACTCGAAGACAACACCCCTGGCGGAATCTGCAACAAAGAGATGGCTCTCATCATTCCTGCAAACTGCAACAGGAGAAATGAGCTTTATCTTGCCTGCATGGCTGATTCTCTTTTGAATTTTCCCGTCGTTTCCAACAATGAACATAGCCCCGTTTACGGCGTCCGTGATCGCGAATCTATCCCGGTCTATACGGCAGAGAGCACCGGGCTTCATGCCCTTATCCTGCTTCGCGCCGAAAATCAACGATGCAATCCCTCTGTCTTTCGATCCCTTGGCAAAATCAATCGTTCTGAGAAACTCAACGGACTGGGCTTTCAGTTCGAAAGAAGAGCAGAGCGCCGCTACAGATAAAACCGCCGCCAAGTATCCGGCTTTCAAAACGTCCTCCTGACCATCACACTGAAAAAGTCACGCTGCCGGGCTGTGTTTTCGGTCCTGTTGAAAATATGTTCGTAAAAAAAATAGAGGATTATTTTACGGATTTGCCACTGAAATTTAAACAAAATACTTTCCCGGACCCGGGCATAGATGTTCGTGGAGTAATGGATCTTGCGATATATCAAGGCAGAGGTCAGGTTGCCTCTCGGAGCATACGAACACTCAAAACTGCGGGCATGATAGCTGCTTCGGAAAACCTCAGGCTCATATTTCAATCGATTCCAGAGCAGATACCCGGTCAGGTTCAAGGCTTTGGAAACGCGGACACCCGCGGATGCGCGGAAATTCCAGGATCTGTAATTGGTCAGGTTGGAATCGCGCTTTTCCCGGGAATATTCCAGCGTCAAAAAACGGGCATCGAACTTGGCGCCAATCTGCTTTTTATCATAGCTCTCAAAAGGCGGAATCACATAGTCGGAAATCACGGTGTTTTTGTTGGAATCCTGGACGTAAAAAGCCTGGAAATAATTCAGGAAGGCCAGTTGAAAATAGAACTGATCGAAACGATTCCTCAACCGGAAATCGGGATAGGAGAGATAGTCATAATGGACCAGAACCTTGGAGCTTCCCTCGATGGCGCCGCCCGGGAGCCGGGAGACGACGACAGTGCTGTTGATGATGTCCAGCTGGTAATCGACCCCTTCCAAAAAAACGTATGTCAGGTCCGTATCCGTGATCCGGATGGAGACGGAATCTATCCCGGGCCTGGACAAAACGAGCGTATCGCTCAGGGAGAAATCGAAGGTATCGCTGGTGCTGAGGATGCCGTCCCGTGAGGAAAAATCATCGATTTCCCGTCTCAGTAGATAATTGAATAGTATTCTTCCCGTTGGGATTCTTTTGCTGTAGTTGGCGGCGATCCGGCAGTGGAGGCCTCGGATCTTCTGAAAATCCGAATCCTCGAACCTTCCGCCCAGTTGAAAGGAGGAGGTCAAACTCTGGTACAACCGGTGGTTCACCGATCCGGCCAGCCGGTGCCGCGTAAAGGACCTGCCGAACGAATCATCCCAGCCGAAGGTATAATTTCCGTTTAAGTATAAGTCATTCCTGAGGTATTGAACGGCGTTGTTCGCAAATTGGAAACGCTTGATATCGAAATCTCCGCTCAAACGATGGAAGCTCAGAAGAGACAGCAGCCGGTTGCGCTGTTTGGGTCCGTAGCTGTGGAGGAAATTCGCCATGGCTTCCAGGGATTGATAGTCGACACCGTACACGGCCTCGGAGTAGTCTTTCCAGCGGAAGGTCAGAGCGGATTTGCTCTTATCGGCATCGATCAAATCCGACCGAAAATTGATATTTTTCGTTTTTTCATCCCTCTCCCGGAAGATTTCGGATTCCGAAAGCATGTCGCTCTTGTAGAGCTCCAGACGAAAAGGCATAAACTTCGCCCTGGAATAAACCCTGAAGCCGGTACTTTGGGTGGTGATGAAGTAACGCTCTAAAAAAGCCCTATCCGCCGTGGAGAATTGGCGCAGTGTGAACAGCTCGAAGCTCAGCGTTTTTTTTTGCAGAAAAGCAAGATTGATATTGTAGGAATTATTGAGGGAATTGTTGACCGATTCATCGGTGAAGAGCCGCCTCTGGGTATTGAGCCCCACTAGATTGATGTAAGCCCTGAACGTAAGCAAATTGGGGTGATAGATGCTTCCCACAGTGTTAAGCTGAATGCCCCCCTGGAGGATCTTCCTGGTGGTATCTCTGGCGAGGATCCCGAACGAGTCCAAGCTTTCCCTGGTGATCTGGAACTCCGATATCAGAGCACCGGATATATCCGAAAAGCGGAACAACTGCACTTCCTGAGCCGGAACCGATCCAAGAGTCAGGCAGCACATCATTCCCAAGACGAGCGCCCTTTGAATACACTGCTCTTTCATATGGAAGAATCTTTCACGAAAAAGCGGTTATCGGAGATGTGCGGCAGGTGGCACCGCGAACACCCCAGGTAATCCTCTCTGTCATGGTCCTTGATCTGTCTTATAAGTTCCGGCTTGTGGCATTTGAAGCAGAGATCACTGTCTTCGGACCTCAGCAATTTTTTGATCCTCGACTCGTGCGGATGGTGGCAGGCGAGGCAATCACCGACGGCGACAGGGCCGTGGACGAAGGCCCCTTTAAATTTCTCCCTTTTATGGCAGGAATAGCAGATCGCCTTCTTATCCGCAGTAAGGTAATTGGAACTCGTCCGGTCGTGGCAGCGGTCGCATTTTTTCCCGGAATAATCCGGATGTTGGGAAATCATGATGACAGCAGACCTCTGTCGGGCTTCAGAGGATAGAGCTGGATCGGTTGATGGGGTTGGTGTAATGGTTTGCTCCTCCTTGGATTCAGGATCCGGCACGCCGTCGAAAAACACTCGGAGCCATTTGTCCTGGCAACCGTTGAAAAAAAACAGAAACAGCAGAAATAAAAACAGTAAAGCTCTATTCCTGATATGCACCGAACGCATAGACGGTCACCTTGTTCAGGCCGAAATTTGAGGTGACAAAGATCAGGTATTCGGCCTTGAATTTTGGAGAGAGGTACTGTCGGAAGTACTCAAGATTATCGTAATCGATAGCGATCCCGGCCGGCAGGTTGATGTTATGCCGCTCGATACCCGGACCGAACATGAAAATCAGGAGCTGAAAATCTTTGTCGAAGACCTGGACATTTTCAAAAGCCGCATCCACCACATAAATTCTTCCCTCCTTATCCACGGCAATGCCTTTATTCCGCGAAAACTCACCCGGGCGATCCCCTATCTGTCCGTATTTCTGCAAGAAATTCCCTTCCAAATCGAACACCTGGATGCGGAAGTTCGTAGTATCGGAGACATACAGGCAATCTTCAAAAATGAAGATATTCGAGGGGTGGAAAAGCTCTCCGTCTTTGCTGCCGGGTTTTCCGATTTCGTACAAAGAGTCGCCCGTTTTCTTGTCCAAAACATGAATTTTGTGTCCCTTGACATCGCAGACGAAAAGTCTGTCGTCATGGAAGTCCACATCCGAAGGGTCGAACTGCTCCTGCTTCCCGTAAAACACAAGCGGTTTCCCGCTCAGGTCGTAACTGATGATCTGCTTTCGACCTATATCCGCCACATAAAGGATTCGATTTTTCTTATCGACTTTCAGGTTGGCCGGCTTGATGGTTTTGCCGCTGCCGGTAAGGCCGATATAACCGAATTCTCTGCTTTTGAGATCGAGGGTAACGACCATTCCTCCACCGATGTCGCAGACATAGATCACACCATCAAAAATGTCCACTCCGTAGGCTTTTTGGATCATTCTGGATTTCTCTTCTTCCTTGCCGACAACGAATTGAAAGAAGGAACTCTTTTTTCTTTCGATGTCTTTGGATGTCGAGAAGGTAGTCAGATATTGGTACCTCGGTGTGTTGGGAAGGGAGGGGAAGAAAATATAATCGACCTCAGGCTGAAGCCGTACTTTTTTGGGCCCGCAGGAATAGAGCAAAAGGCATAAAATGGGAATAGTGAGATATTTTGATTTTGTGAAAATCATTTTTTTTTATTTTTATAAAAAGCAAATTTATCGAACACATCTTATAACAAACAGCTTTGATTCAAGTCAACATACAAAGGCTTTCTCCAAAAAAAAGCCCCTCTCAAATGAGAGGGGCTTTCATAATCGGAATTTTTCTCAGAACCTATTTAGAATTGCTCCATTATTTGCTGTGACAGGTCAAGCACAGGGCACTTGCTGCATTCGATTTCAACAAAAGTTTCTCTATTCCCGGTTTATTGTGCACATCATGGCAGGAAGCACATTCCATTTTACTTGCAAACAACATATCGGCATCAATGGTCCCACCCAAACCACTCGATGCTGTTGTCGGATCATAAAGTTCCCCATCAGTACTAGCGAGGGATGTATCATATGTAATAGAAATGGGGTGGTCGTTACTGAGATCTGTGCCAAATAAAGCATTACCCGAAATATTCGTGGATCCGGTCTCTCCTCCAAAACTATCAAGGGCGACCGTTCCATCATGGCATGACAGACAGAGCTTGGAATAACCGCCCGGCTGACCGGGTGTCGCATCAAGAGTACTGGAGCTATAGAGGGTGTAGGTAGCGGTCGTCACTTCATGGTTCCAAAGTGGAGAATCATTGATAGTTAAATCCGCATTGTGCGGCGTATGGCAGACGACACATATTTGTCCTCCGGTATTCCATGCTTCAGTACTGAAATCATGAGCTGAGCCAACGATTGTTCCTTGCCCGAAGGCCCCTACAGTCAGAGTGAGGGCGGCTGCAAATATGAATAGCTTTTTCATATAAATCCTCCTTTAACAATTAAAATGACTTAATAATTTAGCCTAGACTTGAAAATCAGTCAATCAGTCTAAAGGTGTATTTTAGGGTGGAAATTTGCAGATCATCAGAGTACAACTAAAGTTGT
>JAFGNQ010000204.1 GCA_016926925.1 Candidatus Aminicenantota bacterium | reverse complement strand
TCCTGTCCACTAGGGTTAGATTTTTAAATGACAAGATATATACCCTAGGGTTAGATTTTAGATGACTCGATTCGGCGTATTTTCTTACAAGACGTACTTATGATATTATGAACAGTTTTTATGCACAAGGCACTATCGTCCGACTAAGTTAATAATATGGATTAATCTGGATTCTTCACGCCAGAAATTGCCGCAGGTACAAAGCATAAAACGAATTTGGGTCGGTTAGGTCGGATCGGTAGTTGTCCACTGCAAATTTCTTCAACGAAGCAGATGCGGTGATATCGGCGGGATAGGTTGGGTCGGCGCCCATTGGGTAAAAAATGTCGATAAAAAATGAAGAGAGCAGTAGCAAGATGCTTGAGGAATACGCCGCAGACATCGTGAAAATCAAAAAAGCCCGAGAGATCGTGCAGTTGCTCGCTAAGACGGCGACCCAAATGAAAATATTCGCTTCCGATCATCAAAACATAAACAAATTTGCCGCCGATCTCTATGACAAGACGGCGAGCTTCCTCAAAGAGTACGGGAAATTCGAGTTGGGAATTCAAGAATTCTCCTTCACTTACGAAGGCAAGGTCATTCACACCGATACCCAGATCAAAAAGAGCCTTCCATTCCTCTTCTACAAAGACGGCATCCAGGAGATCTCTTTCTATAAAGACCTGAATGAGGGTGAATTCCTGGACTTTTTGGAGATCATAAAAAGAGAAGGGCTCCGCCCGGCGGAAGAAAGCGATGTCGTCATCTCTCTATGGGAAAAAGACTTTGCCAACATCCGTTATTCCGATTCACCTGAATATCTGGAGTCGAGAATCGGCATCGGGATGGAAATTCCGGAATATCGATACGATCACAACGCTCTCGTGACCGGAAAGCTGGAACTCGATGACGAGGACAAACTCGCACTCGGAGAAGCCACCCTCGCTCTGGAGCTGGCATCGACCAAATCCGACACACTCGAGAAAAATGATGTAGAAATAACTGAAGAAGGGATGGTTCCCTTAAGCTATGCACTCGATAATGAAGAGATGAAAAAGCTGGAAGCTATGATTCAAAGAAACCGGCAAATTACGGCTGAGGAAGAGCTATTGGCCCTCATTTTGGAATTGCTGTATCTCGAAGAAAGACCGGAACATTTCAACGATACCGTAGACGCTCTATCCCGCTATCATGATGACCTTCTTGAAAAGGAGAATTTCTCGGTTGCGGTCCAACTTTTAAATTCGGTTCACGAAATCAAAGAAAATTTAGGATTAGCGCAGAGTGCTAAAAAGAGTGTCCTCGATACTTTTCTGAATAACGTCGTGAGTAACGATGCCCTGGCCGGACTTCAAAACCGCCTTGAGGCGAAATTGCCCTCTGACATCGACTCTTTGTCAGACTATATGCAGATCCTGGGGCCGCGATCCATCCGAATTCTCGGCAAGCTTTTAGATCGCAAAGACTTGGCGCAATCCAGAAAAAAATTACTGAAATCCTTCAAAGCGCTGGGCGCCTCCGACATCCAAAGCATGATGACCGCTGCTCGGGACGACAAGCCCGATATCACTAAGGCTGTGATCTCTGTGTTGGGAGAAACCGGGGATTCGAGAGTGATTCAGCACCTGGCCGTTTTTGTCGGCTACAAAAACAAAGCCATCAAATCCGAAGCCATTCAAGCACTGGGGCGGTTTGATGACGCCACAGCCAATAAAATTTTATTAGCCTTTCTCAAGGACGAAGATGAGAAAATTAGGATTGAGGCGGCAGGCAGTTTTCAGTATGTCGCGGACGCATCAGTGATGGATTACGCATTGAAGGAAGTCGGAAGCAAAGATTTCAAGAACAAGAATGATGAAGAGATCCGGGCGTTTCTAGAACTAATCGGAAAGAGGCCGTCGCCTGAAGGATATCGAACCCTGCGATCTTTCCTCAGGAAGCCTGGGCTATTCGCGGCTGCCAAGACCACGGGCATAGGCCTGTTGGCCGTCGATGTCCTCAAAAGCATGTCCACAGCCGAGGCAAAAAAGATACTCGAAGAGGGTACACGTCTGAACAACAAAAAAATCAAGCAGGCTTGCAAGAAGGCTCTCCGAAACCTGTCTGTGAGCACAGAGACGAGGAACACGAAAGAAGGTGAGCAGTGAAACACGAGAAAGCAACAGTGGCGGCTGACATCGAAGAAACACCCGCAATCAACACTCCTCAAACACAAGCTGTGGACATCCTCTACCGTTTGAACTGGATCATGCGCATTTCAAGAATCTATGACTCCAACAATCTGATATTTCAGCGCCAGATCAGGCATCTTCTCACGATGGTCCAAAAGCTTATCCAAGAAAACGGAAAGGCCTCTTTCAAGCTGAGAAAGAACAGTCTTTATTTCAACGACATGAAACTCAAATTCGGGTTTTCCAGCTATTTTCTGCTCAAATTTATGATTGAGGAGTTCCAAAAGCGACAGATCGGTTCACTCAATTTCCTCCCCGACCTCAGAGAGGACGAGTTGAAAAATTATATCCTGAGTTTTGCAGAAAAAGTACAGCTATCCGAACATGTTTTCGAAGACTTCCAAAGGGCACTCACGGCTTCCGGCGTCGAACACATCTTTCTTGAAAAAATCTCCTTGGTGGATCAAGCCGAAAACGAGAAGAAGGACATCATGAAAACCTACTTCTTGAGCATCACCCATCTGAAGGAGATTTTCGAAAAATTCCAAAGAGAAGAGCGCATCCCCTTGCTCACCACCAGAAGGCTGATGCAAACTCTGTTCAATAACGTAGAAGAAAACGAGACTTTCGTACAGGGTTTGACCACGATCAAAAACTTCGATGAGTACACTTTGAACCATTCCGTCAATGTCTGCCTTCTCTCCATTTCTTTGGGAAAACGACTGGGATTGGACCGCAATGAGCTCGTCGACTTAGGAATCAGCGCCTTTTTCCATGACTACGGGAAGCTGGATATCCCAAAAGAAATACTGCTCAAACCCGGGAAACTGGACAGCGAAGAACGAGTCGTCATCGAACAGCACCCGCAATATGGTGCTGAAAAATTAGTCCGGATGAAAACGACCGGATCAATACCTCTGAGCGCGATCAACGTCGCCTTGGAGCACCATGCTCAGGAAAATCAGGGCGGTTATCCCATATACACGAAGAAAAAAAGCATCCATTTTTTCAGTAAGATCGTCAAAGTATGCGATGTCTTCGATGCGCTGACAACCAAAAGACCGTACAGGAAACGTAACTTTACCAGGGATGAAGCCCTGGAAATGATAATGGAAAAGAGCGGTATCGAGTTCGATCCCCTTATCCTCAAAATTTTTACCAACATGATGGGTATGTACCCTGTCGGAAGCCTGGTTTTGCTCGATACGGGTGAGGTCGGCATCGTTTTCGACACTCAACAGGAGCCCTCTCTTCTCCGAAGGCCCTGTGTCAAATTGATCACAGATCAAAACGGCAACAAAATCGAGGGAGAACTGATTGACCTCACTGAAAAAGATCCCCAGACCCAACAATTCATGAGGTCCATCGTCAAAGTGATAGACCAGGAAAAATACGGGATCAGAGTCTCCGACTACTTCGTTGCCGACGCCGAAGCTCCCTGAGTTCTCATTCCAAACGATTGTTTATCATCACAGGTTTGGTCTATTCCATATCCATAATATCTGGAAACCAAACTCAACGAATGAAGAGGAGTTTGGCATTTTATAAGCGAGGATTCTATAATATAAGGGATAGATCATGTAAAGGCGGTACCATGAAAACAAAAAAGAGCGCTCTTGAATCGATCTTCCATCCGAAATCCCTGGCAATCATCGGGGCATCACGCCAACCCGGAAGTGTCGGCCATTCCCTGCTCGCCAACATCATAGACAGCCGCTACCAAGGCATCGTTTACCCTGTCAACCCGAAGGCCAACGGGATACTGGGCATCAAGTGCTATTCAAGAGTGGCAGAGATTCCTGACGCTGTCGACCTGGCGGTCATCATTGTTCCCGCACGCCTTGTGCCTTCCATCCTGGAGGAGTGCGGGCAAAAAAAGATCAAAGGTGCCATCGTCATCTCAGCAGGCTTCAAGGAGATCGGCAGAGACGGAGCCGCTCTGGAGAAAAACGTCAAGGAGATCGCAGAGACGAACGGCATCACACTCGTCGGACCCAACTGTCTAGGAGTCATCAACGCCGACCCGACGACCTCCCTGAATGCCACCTTCGGAACTTCGATGCCCTGCGAAGGCAATATCGCCTTCCTTTCTCAGAGCGGAGCACTCTGCGTTGCCGTTTTGGACTATGCTAGAGAAGCCAATATCGGATTTTCAAAATTTATCAGTATGGGAAACAAGGCCGGAGTCAATGAAAACGAGTTCCTCCATTATCTTAAAAATGATTCAAAGACGGATGTTATCCTGATGTACCTCGAAGATTTGGCAGACGGCAGAAAGTTTATGACCATCGCCCGGGAGATCACCAGCCACTCCCAACACCCCAAGCCCGTCATCGCTCTCAAGGCTGGACGCACGGTTCTGGGTGCCAAAGCCGTTTCATCTCATACGGGTTCTCTCGCCGGCTCGGATAAAGTCTACAACGCCATCTTCGACCAATCCGGAGTACTGCGTGGGGATACGCTGGAAGAAGTTTTCGACCTGGTCAAAGCCTTCTCCAGTCAACCGCTTCCTCAGGGTAAGAGCGTCGCTCTCATCACCAACTCAGGAGGACCCGGAATTCTGGCAACGGATTCCTGCATCAAGCACGGACTGAGTATTGCGACATTTTCAAAGGATACAAAAAAAGCTCTCAAAAAAATTCTTCCTCCGACGGCCAGCATCAACAATCCTGTAGACCTCATTGCCGATGCCCAACACAAACAGTACGAAGGAGCCTTGAAAGAGATTCTTAAACAGACAAATGTCCACTCCTCCATTATAATCCTGACACCCACCGCCTTTACCGATGTCGAAAAAATCGCCACTGCCATTGTCAGAACAACAAAAAAATTCGATAAGCCCGCACTCTGCTGTTTTCTTGGAATCTACGATGTTTCCAAAGGAATCGAGATTCTTGAAAAGAACGGCATTCCGACCTATAGATTCCCGGAATCCGCCGCAAAAGTCCTGTCTGAAATGACCAAATTCACCCATTGGCTCGGCCGACCTCAAACTGAGATCAAAAAATTTAACGTGAAAAAAACAAGGGCTCAATCCGTCATCGCATCAGTCAAGAATTCGGGGCGCGCTTTCCTTATGGAGCATGAAGCCTACAAAGTTTTGAAAGCTTACGGCTTTCCCGTGATCAAACACAAAGTCGCGGTCAGTGAGAGCGAAGCATGCAACACAGCCCATACTATCGGCTATCCGGTCGCATTGAAAATCGTATCCCCGGATATCATTCACAAATTCGACTTCGGAGGCGTGATAGTGGGATTGCATAACAAGGAAGAGGTCTGCAAGGCTTACAGGCAGATCTGCCGCAATATTAAACGAACAAAACCTAAGGCTGAAATCTTGGGAGTGCTGGTCGAGAAGATGGCACCTCCGGGTAAGGAGGTTATTCTCGGTATGCACAAAGACATCCAGTTCGGACCGATATTGATGTTCGGGCTGGGCGGGATATATGTGGAAGCTTTGGAAGACGTGACCTTCCGCCTGGCACCCATTAGAGAGCTCACAGCTTCCATAATGAACCGGAAGACCAAAACCCACAAAATTCTGGAAGGATTCCGGGGTGAGCCGCCTTATGACACCGAGGCGATAGCCGATTGTTTGAAAAGACTCTCGCAGCTCGTTACCGAATTGGACACAATCAAAGAGCTGGATATAAATCCCATGATCGTCTATCCAAAAGGAAAAGGATGTCGGATCGTCGATGCCCGTATTATCCTTTGAAACGTTTCTTTCGGCTTCCACAGATTGACAATAATATCTGGGGATTTATAATAAGTAGTTTTATAAGCAGTTTTGCGGGATTGTCCATAGATACCGTAAAGGTAAAAAATGCCGATGATTTGATGAAAGATTCTTTATGAAAGAAGCATCGGCAGTTTTTATGAATAATCCAGCTAGTTCAGATTAGGTGGAATTTATGACATTGTTCAAGAAAAAAACTAAAAACAGAGTGTGTGTCATCGGCCTGGACGGAGTTCCCCATTCCATGCTTTGCGACCTCGGTCAAAAAGGTGTCATGCCGAATGTTCAGAAACTTATCGGTACGGGCCATCTCCATAAAATGAAGGCCAGCCTTCCGGAAATATCATCGGTCAGCTGGACGGATTTCATGACCGGAACCAATCCGGGAACACATGGGATTTTCGGTTTTACGGACTTCAAGAAAGGCTCTTATGACCTCCGCTTCCCAAACTTTCTCGATGTCAAGAAAGATACCTTCTGGGATGTACTGGGCAGAAAGAACAAGATGTCCGTCGTCATCAACCAGCCCTCGACCTACCCTGCACGAAAGATCCGCGGTATTCTGATCTCAGGATTCGTTGCCATAGAATTGGCCAAGGCCGTTTATCCTCCGGTCCTCAAGGAAGACCTCGAACGCATGGGATACCAGATCGATATCGACACACTCAAATCCAGAGAAGATCACGACTTCCTCTGGAAGGATTTGGCTGCGACATTGGCAGGCCGTCAAAAAGCATTCGATATATTCTGGACAACGGATTGGGATTATTTCGAGATGGTTGTAACGGGAACAGACAGGCTGCAGCACTTCCTCTGGGATGCCTACGAGGATGATTCCCACGCCTTTCATGTACATTTCTTCGACTACTACAGAAAGTTAGACCTGTTTATCGCCAAAATCGTAGAGGCCTTTATCGAAACGACTGGCGGCGTCCAGGGTCTCTATCTTCTATCAGACCACGGCTTTACCGGAATAAAACAGGAAGTCTATCTCAACGTCTGGCTCGAAAAAGAGGGATTTCTGAGCTTCGAATCTTCCTCACCCAAAGAGCTGCGGGAAATCGCACCCTCCTCCAAGATCTTCGCCATGGACCCCAACAGGATCTATCTCAACCTGAAGAGCAAATATCCGAAAGGAAGCGTCTCAGAGTCGGATAAACAGGCTATCAAACAGGAGATTACAGATCGAATCAAAGGGCTCAACAACAACGGAGAAAAAGTCGTTCGTGAAGTTTTCGACACTGAGGCCGTCTATTCGGGACCTCACGTCGCTGACGGACCCGATTTGATCGTGCTCTCCGAATACGGGTATGACATGAAAGGTTCGGTTAAGAAGAAAGAAACCTTCGGCCGCTCGAACTTGCAGGGCATGCACACCTGGGATGACGCATTTTTCTGGTCTGCTAAGCCCGAAGGACAAGATCTATCCATATCCGACCTGGCCGGCATTATCATGGAGAATTACGGATGAGAGAAAATCTTCAGAAACGTGTTTTCGTCATTGTGTTCTTCCTGTTCGTCATCACAGCCCCCCTAAAGGCTTATGTCGGACCTGGGGCAGGTTTCGCTTTTTTGTCTTCGTTTCTTGTGCTCTTCCTGACTTTCTTCCTGGCTGTCTTCTCTTTCCTGTCATGGCCCTTCCGGTTCTTCATTCGCCTGTTGAAAGGACAAAAAGCCTACAAGCTGAGCCACATCAACCAGCTCGTGATTGTAGGCCTGGACGGAATGGAGCCGACTCTTGTCGAAAAATTCATGTCCGAGGGGAAGCTGCCGAATTTAGCGAAGCTCAAAAAAACAGGCGCGTACGCCCGATTGAAAACCACAATTCCCGCAATTTCTCCCGTAGCCTGGTCTTCCTTCATGACAGGATGCAATCCCTGCAAACACAACATATTCGACTTTCTCAGCCGAGATCCAAAAACCTACCTGCCTGACCTGTCCTCGGCGCGCATCGGGAATCCAAAGAAATTTCTCCCTCTCGGCAAGTACAAAATCCCTCTTTCCAAGCCTGAAATAAGGGGAATGCGCAAGAGCGTCCCCTTCTGGAAAATTCTCGGCGACAGCGGCATCTTCAGCACCATACTGCGCATTCCCATCACCTTCCCGCCCGAAAAGTTCCGGGGTCACCTCATCTCCGGCATGTGTGCTCCCGATCTCAAGGGAAGTCAGGGGACGTTTTCCTTCTACACTTCGGAAACGGATAAAATAGAAAAGCACGAGGGCGGCATGAACATCCCTGTGAGCGTCGATGGAGATGTCATCACAACCTATATCTCCGGCCCGGAAAACTCCCTGCTCAAACAAGAAGAAGAAATGCGCCTGCCCATGACCATCCGGCTCGACAAGGAAAAAGAGGAAGTTCTGATCGAGGTTTCGGGACAGAAAATTCCTCTTAAAAAAGGGGCGTTTTCCGATTGGATAAAAATCCATTTCAGCCCCGGACTGGGAATGAAAATCAGAGCGATCTGCCGTTTCTTCGTCTCGGAGATGCATCCCCACTTTAAGATGTACCTCACTCCGCTGAACATAGATCCGGAAAAGCCGGCCTTGCCGATTTCACATCCCTTTATCTACTCCGTCTATCTGGCTAAACTCTTAGGAGATTACAACACCTTGGGCGAGGCTGACGATACTTGGGCGTTGAATGAAGGCATACTGAGCGAAGATTCCTTCATCGAGCTGACCTACGACAACCACCGCGAATCCGAAAGGATGCTCTTCAACGCCATGGACAAGACCAAGAAGGGCGTTGTCGCCTGCTGGTTCCAAACGACGGACAGCATCCAGCACATGTTTTTCCGCTACCTGGATAAAAAACACCCGGCCTTGAAGCACGGCCAAAAAGAAAAGAGCGCAGCGGTTATCGAAGACCTTTACAAAGATATGGATGAGCTGGTCGGTCGTGTTTTCAAAAAACTGAACAAAAAAAGCATTCTGGTCGTCATGTCTGACCACGGATTCAAATCGTTCCGAAGGGGTGTGAACCTCAACTCCTGGCTCTATCAGAATGGGTATCTTCACCTCAAAAACGGCAAAACGACCAGCGGCGAGTGGTTCAAGGATGTGGACTGGACCAGGACAAAAGCCTATGCTCTGGGATTAGGCGGGATTTACATCAACCAGAAAGGCAGAGAATCTCAAGGGATTGTCGGTAAGGGAGAGGAAACCAAGCTCTTGAAAGAAGAGCTGGCTGTCAAGCTGAACGGGCTCAAGGATGAGGCGGCCGGAGACACGGCTATCAACATCTTGTTCGACAGGGACGCAATCCCTCCCGGCCCTTACAAGGAAAACTGTCCCGATTTTATAGTGGGCTACAACGAAGGCTACAGGGTTTCCTGGGATTCCGTGACCGGAATCGTCAACGACACTCTCTTCGAGGACAACACGAAGGCCTGGAGTGGAGATCACTGCATCGATACACGAATCGTCCCGGGTGTTTTCTTTTGCAACGAAAAAATCAATACGGACACACCGGCCATCATCGACATCGCTCCCACGGCCCTCGAGCTGTTCGGAGTTCAGATTCCCCAGCATATGGACGGGCGTTCTTTGTTCGATGCATCTGAACTTTTCGAACAAAAAAAGCTCACGGCAAAAACACCCTCTCAGAAACGCTGAAGTCCGGGAATTACCCGGAAAGCATGGAAGATGGTATAATTTAAGAATATAAGGAATGAAACAATGAAAAATATAGATCGGCGCGAATTCATAAAACTGGGCCTGACCGCCGGATCGCTCTTTGCGTTTAGCAATGCCTCCGACATGGTCACTAAGGTCCTTGGCAAAACCGACTCTGCTCAAAAGCTCATCATTCTCGGGTTTGACGGACTGGATCCGCATCTGACCCGGGTATGGATGGATCAGGGGCTGCTGCCGGCATTCCAAAAGCTGCGTGCAACCGGTTCTTTCAACCCGCTGAGAACGGGCAATCCACCCCAGAGTCCGGTTGCCTGGTCGAACTTCATCACAGGTATGAATCCAGGAGGACACGGCATTTTCGATTTCATGCACAGAGATCCCGTGACCTATACACCGACCTTTTCCGCGGCAGAGTCCGTCGGCACTACAAAAACCCTTGCCCTGGGAAATTACCGTTTTCCCCTCTCGGGAGGCGAAGTCAAAAATTTAATCAAGGGAAGGGCGTTCTGGCAGATTCTGGAAGATCACGGCATCCCGGCCACCATATTCAAGATGCCTTCCAACTACCCCCCACTGCCGTCAAAGCAAAGAACACTGTCCGGAATGAACACACCGGATCTGATGGGATCCTATGGAATCTGCAATTACTACACCTCCGAATCCGCCCGCGTGAACGAGGATGTCGGCGGTGCGAGAATCCATGAGGTTTATGTGATCGGAAACCGTGTGGAAGCCCAGCTTCCGGGGCCGGTAAACTCTTTCAAAAAGGATTCTCCGGAAACTGCCATCGACTTCAAGGTGTTCCTAGATCCGGTCAATCCCGTGGCCAAGATCGTGATCCAGGACCATGAATTCATTCTGCGGGAAGGCGAATGGAGCGAGTGGAAAAAGATCCACTACAACATGATCCCGACCCAAAACGTGCATGGCATATGCAATTTTTACCTCAAGCAAATCCGGCCGGAATTCAAGCTCTACGTCTCCCCCGTCAATATCGATCCCGCAAGTCCGGCTCTTCCTATCTCCACCCCGGACAGCTATGCTTCCGATCTGGCCAAGAAATTCGGATCCTTTTACACCAAGGGCCTGCCGGGTGATTTCAAGGCACTCAACAACAACCTCATAGACGAAGACGAATTTCTCGAACAGGATGACCAGGTGCTGCACGAGCGGATCGCTATGTTCGACTACGAGCTGGCGCGCTTCGATTCGGGGATGCTCTTCTATTATGTTTCCAGCACCGATCAGAGGCAGCACATGTTTTGGCGGCATCTGGACAAAGACAATCCGATATACGACCCGAAGGCAGCGGCCAAATACGAACACATCATTCGGGACATCTACATCGAAGCGGACAAGATGCTGGACAAAGCACTGCAAAAAGCAGATAAGGACACTATCGTCATGGTTGTCTCCGACCACGGCTTCTCCCCCTTCCGCTGGTCATTCAACGCCAACACCTGGCTCCTGGAAAATGGATATCACAGTCTTATCAATCCCTGGAAACAGGGAGAAGACATTGCCTTTATGAATACAGACTGGTCCCGAACAAAAGCCTACGCCTACGGCCTGAACAGCCTTTACATCAACCAGAAAGGCCGGGAAGGAGAGGGAATCATCGCCGACGGAACGGAAAAAGAAAATCTTGTGCGGGAGATGGTCGGCAAACTGGAGGCCTTCGTCGATCCGAAAACAGGAGAGAAGCCTGTTCTCAAGGCCTATGTTTCCAAAGACATATATACAGGCGCCTGTGTGGACCAAGCGCCGGAGATCATTCTCGGGTTTAACCGGGGCTACCGAATCTCCTGGTCCTCCCCGATGGGCCGTATTCCAAAAAACATCATGGAAGACAATGTCGAAAAATGGAGCGGAGACCACTGTGTCTCCCCCGATATCGTTCCAGGCGTCCTCTTCGCCAACCGTCCGCTCAGCGCACAAAACCCGGCCTTCCTGGATGTGACAGCAACCGTCCTCAAAATTTTCGGAATAGAAAAACCCAAAGAAATGACGGGGAAATCCCTGCTCTAGAATCTCGTTATCAGGAGAAATTATGGGTAAAGCAAAAGTCAAACTGGAAAAAGATCTGCTGGAAAAAGTCAAGAAGTTCTCCGAAATGTCCGGCTACTCCTCTCCGGAGGAATTCATCACGCACTGTCTGGAAAAAGAAATAGCCGGTCTGGAGGATTCGGATTCAGAAGAGGAAATTAAGAAAAAACTCAAGGGTCTCGGGTACATATCCTAGACTGAATACGAAACAAAAAGCACGAAAAACCGATCAGATATATCTATCCATCATCTCACAGATCGTTTTTTCGCGAAGTTAGGAAGAAGAGAGAAAAATGTGGCTATTCAACAGCGTCTTCGGAAAAATATTTGATTATTTGCTGCTGCCCTTCCGCAGTATGAATCCTTGGATCGGAATGACTGTCATTTCTTTGTTGACCGGTCTTCTCATGCTTCTGATCTACCGCTACACATCCAATCAAACCGGCATCAAAAAAGTAAAAAATAAAATCAAAGCCCATCTCCTCGAGATCAGGCTGTACAAAGACAGCCTGGGGCTTTCCCTTAAGGCCCAGGGCAATATCCTTCTGGCCAACGTAAAATACATCGGTCTGAATTTCCGGCCCCTCCTGGTCATGATTGTCCCTGTGCTTCTGATCCTCATCCAGCTCAACTTCTGGTTCGGTTACGAAACTTTGAAGACCGGCCAATCGACACTCCTCAAAGTGAAGCTGACCGAAGGCACCAATCCTGTTCGGACGGATATCGCTTTAGATCCCTCGCCCGATATCAAAATGGAAGTCCCCCCACTTCGGATAGAGGAAGACGCGGAGATAAACTGGAGGATTTCCCCACAAACCAAGGGCACGCATGACATCCGGATTGTTATCGGCAGTCAAAAGATCACCAAGTCCATTGTTACGGATGTGGATCGACTCAGCAAAATCTCTCCCATCCGCCACAACCGGAACTTTTTCAACAATCTCTTTTACCCCGTAGAGAAGCCGATTCAAAGCGAAATCCCTGTTAAATCCATCGAAATCGCCTATCCTTCCAAACATCTGAACCTCTTCGGCCTGAATGTCCATTGGCTCATCGCCTATTTCGCCCTTTCGATTGTTTTCGGGTTTGCTTTTAAAGGTGTCTTCAAGGTCGAAATCTGATTTGCCTTCTGATTGGATGTGTTTTGACGGCAACGATTGATCAATCCCGCGAGTTTAGCATACTGAAAGCGGAATTCAAGCAATTCACACGGGCTGCGACTCGCACCAGCTTTCACCATCGCTATGTGATCCTTGCAACCGAAGGCGCGCTCTTCTTACCCGTGTCGTCAGTTCTATCTCGGAAAGGGCTATGCATACATGCAATCCGCACGGACAAACTTGAATTTCCCGGACAGAGAAGCTAAGCTAAGAGAATAGGGAGTAAAGATGTTCAAAAAAGCGTTATCAGCTGTTGTTATCATGGCCTTTCTCGTTTCCGCTGTTTACACTGCAGATAAAAAATCGGTCAAAGACCTTTCCGAAAAATACAAGCTCTGGCTCGAAGAGGAGGTTGTATACATCATATCCTCGACGGAAAGAGATGTCTTTCTTCAGCTCGAGACCGATCGCGAAAGGGATATGTTTATCGAGGCCTTCTGGAAGCACCGGGACCCGACACAAGGCACACCTCAGAACGAATACAAGGAGGAGCATTTCCGCCGGATCCAGTATGCCAATTACCATCACGGCCGCGAAACTCCCAAACCAGGGTGGATGACCGATCGGGGCCGCACCTATATCGTGCTCGGCGAACCCAACGACATCGAGCGATTTACTCAGGAGGCCGGCGTTTACAACACTGAGGTCTGGTTCTATCAAGGACTGACCCAGTATGGACTGCCTGCCGGATTTAACGTCGTCTTTTTTCAAAAGAGCGGCAGCGGGGAATTCAAGCTCTACAGCCCGACCATGGACGGACCTCAGGCATTGATGAGCAACTATTTCGGAGATGCAGCCAATTACTTGGAGGCATACAGATCCTTGAGAGAAATCAGTCCAAGGCTGGCGGATATCTCCATGTCTCTCATTCCCGGCGAGTCGACAGCCATGGGCAGGCCTTCGCTCTCCTCGGACATTCTCATCCAAAGCATCTACCAGGTCCCGCAGAAACAGTTCGAAGACAAATACGCCCAAAAATTTCTTTACTACAAGGATATCGTCGAAGTCGATTATTCGGCGAACTACATCGACTGCGGCTCGATCGTGGAATTGATAAAAGACCCATCAGAGACCTATTTCATCCATTACCTCATAGAAATCACCCGTTTCTCGATCGAACAGTACCAGAATAAATTCGTCACCAATCTCAAGATAAACGGGACCCTCTCCGATCCGGAGGGAAAGACGATCCACCAGTTCGAGAGGTCCGTCCCCATAGAGATGGACCAGGAAAAAGTGGAGAAAATCACCTACCTGCCTTTCGCATTTTATGACATGTTCCCCCTCATTTCTGGCAATTACAAACTCTCCGTTCTTCTTAAAAACGAAGCATCCAAGGAATTCACATCCATTGAGCGGGACATCATCGTTCCCCAGGAAATCACGGCTCCCTTTATGAGTTCCTTGATTTTGGGATACAACGCAAAAGCCGACGGAACCCCCAATTTGAAACCCTTCAAAATAGGGGCTGAAAGGATTTTCTGCGAACCTTCACGGCTGTTTCATCACAAGGATGATTTGCACTTAGCCTTTCAGCTGCAGGGAATAGATCGAGATTTGGAGCAGCGGGCCGAGCTCAAATATGAAATTTTCAAGGATGAACAGCCCGTGCTGACCACAACCAGGAAACTGACGGATTACGCAAACAGGCTCAACTATCAAGAGCAATTTTCCCTTCAGGAATTTTCACCGGGAGATTACAGAATTTTTGTCCGTTTGATGGATGGAGGCAGCGAGGTCCTGTCCGAGAGAGAGTTCTTTCAGATCACCTCGGCTCCCGGAATTCCCCGACCTTGGATTCACTCCACATCACTTTATCCCGCCTCCCACCCCGCCTACACCTTAGCCAGGGGGCAGCAGTATTTTAACAAAGGCAATTTCGAACAAGCGCGAATCGAGTTGGAAAACGTACACAAGCTTCTGCCGGATTCCCAAGACATATCCTTACCTCTTGCCAATATTTACTTCAGCCTCAAGAATTATGAAAAAGTGATAGAGCTTTTGACACCTTTTATCGAATCAGAGGACGCCAAGTATGAAGTCCTCCTTTTCATGGGGGAATCACACAAGGGGCTCGGTGAATACGACAAAGCCATATCCTTTTTCAACAGGGCCGTTGCCCGACACGGGATCAACATTCATCTATTGAATGCACTCGGGGAATGTTATCTGAACGTAGGTGCAGCAGAAGATGCCCTGGCTACCTGGCTCAAATCGCTCGAGATTCAACCCGAACAACCTGAAATCCAGGACAAAGTCAAAGCCCTCAAAGAAAAGAATTAATCTTAAACAAAAAAAAGCCCGCCTGCAAAGCCGCACAGGCGGGCTTTGTGCTTCTGTTTCTATGGCCTAAACTACAGTTTCGGTATCAGCTCCTCTTAACGAAATCACATTAGAACTGGAATCTTAAACCTGCGCGGACGGTACGCGGATTGCTCACATACAGCGGCAGGCCAAAAGAGGTGCCGTCCGTTGCATAAATATAATCGCCGTAACCCTGGTTGAACACGTTAAAGATATCCGCCCAGAAGCGCAGTCTGAACTGGTTGATATTGAAAGATTTTTCCAGCCTTATGTCGAGATTGTTCACAGTGTCCTGATTTCGAGTACCCGAAGGCTCGGCTAAAACTTCAAGGGGCCCTTGGGCAACGGGAACGAACGTGCTTCTCGCCCAACGTACTCCTGAGTGCAGTGTGTAATAGGCACTGAAAATGAAATCCAAGGGAAAAATATATGTTCCCTGTACTTTAAGTATGTGGGGGATATTCACGTCGGATCTGCCGTCGATGTTAGTCTGGTTGTTGGGATCTTGGTAGGTAGATGCCAATCCCATCCCAAAGCTTTGCTGCCAAGTGGAAGAGTTGGAATACGTCCCGGCCTCATCGGCATACACATAGGACAAATACAACTGCCAGTTGTTGGACATGCGCTTGGTGAAGCTGAACTCAACAGCCGTGTACCTCCGGTTTGGCTCGACCCAGACAATGTCATCAAAGGCTTGGCCGTAATCTACTCCTTCTTTAGGATTGGTGATGAGGAAGTGATCTCCGCCCAAATTGGTCTGGTCGTAGATCGTCATCGAATTTCCTGTTTTCGGATCCGTGTAGCTCCCGACATTGTACATGCCGCCGGTGTTAACGGACTCGATAAAGTTACCCCATTTTCTCCAGATCAAGGAGACGCCTAGAGTGATGTCCTGACCGATCACCTGCTCTACCCCGGCTGTAATTTGATGCATATCGGGATGCTTGATGTTCGGATCGATGCTGTAGAGATCTTCCCCGGGAGTTGTGTACCACGGAATCAGTGTTCCCCACTCCGGCACGAGGTACCATTCCTCGTCTGATGAAGGTTCCAGAGAGGAAATATAATAGGCTTTGACGTTCTCCATGAACCTCCCGTAGTGGGCCTTGAGGACTGTCTTGTGGGTGCCCAAGATATCCCAGGAAAGTCCGATCCGGGGCTC
>JAFGNQ010000203.1 GCA_016926925.1 Candidatus Aminicenantota bacterium | reverse complement strand
TTTCACAACGGTAGAAGATCTGGCCAAATGGGCCCACAATTTCGAAGATCCCAAAGTCGGCGGCCAAGCCGTTATCGACAGGATGCTGGAAAGGGGTGTGCTCAATAACGGAGAGAAGCTGGACTATGCTTTCGGACTTACTATCGGGGAATATAAGGGGCTGAAGACAGTCGGACACAGCGGCGGCGACGCCGGGTTCCGGTCCCATATCGTCATGTTCCCCGAACAGAGGCTCTCAGTCTGTATCTTGAGCAACCTGGGAAGTTTCAATCCCGGGCGGATGGCGCTACAGGGCGCAAACATTTACCTCGCTGATCTCGTGGGAACGCAGGAGCAGGAAGCAGAGAAAAAAGATGCAGTCAAAGTCGATCCATCGGTATTTGACAATTATGAAGGAAAATATGTAATGGACAACGGTTGGATCATCAACATCACAAAAGACAAAGACCGGTTGATGGGAGTCGCTGTGGGTCAGGCCAAATTCGAGCTGTTCCCCGAATCCGAAACCGCCTATTTCCTCAAAATCGCCGATGCCCGGATCTTATTTCATCCGGAAAAAGATGGAAAAACGAATCGCTTCACTCTCCGGATGGGAGGTCAAGACATTCAAGCTAAGCGGGTGGAAAGTCCTGCTCTAACTCCCGAGCAGCTGGAGGAATACACCGGGGACTTTTACAGCCCGGAACTCGGTACAACCTACACAATCGTCCTCGAAGGAAAAAACCTCGTTGTCAGACATCGACGTCACGGAGATAACGGACTTACCGCCACGGATATCGACCAATTCAACGGTAGCCTGTCGCGGCTGTCCCTCTTGAAGTTTATTCGGAGTGAAGATAAAAAAATCACGGGATTTTTATTGACAGGCGGGCGGGTCAGAAGCCTGCGTTTCGAAAAACAGAACTGATCTGAATCACTTATAAAAAGCACCGGCACTCATAACTAAATAGAGGTCCTTACTCTGTCGGCGTTTTATCCTTACTGGTGAGCCGATCTTACTGCATCTGCTTCGTCGCAGCCTATCGGGCGTGGAGCACGACAGCTTTCTAGAATGTCGCCTCGCACCTGCGGCAACCTCGACCCGTGAATAATCCAGAGGTCTTAATTATTCAGAAAAACTGCCCCTGCGAGAAAATTTCTGAAATGATGGAATCACAATCTTCCTTCGTCTGTCCAATTCAAGGCAGAGAGTGCAATCCAAAAAACGAAGAATTATGAGAGACCGTCATCTTAAAATAATTATTTTATCTATATATCCTACATCTTTTATAGGTATTTGAAACAAAATAGTGTAAAATTGAGTTTTAAATATGTGAATATTGTTATAAAGGGAGGACTTAATTGCCTTTCGACAATGATTATATAAGAGATGGATTTCAAGAGCTCCGGCTCAATGAGGAGGAATCCGAATCTTTTCACTTGAATGAAGACTCCATCAGTCTTGTTGACTGCAGCAATCCGGATGAAGAGCGCAGAGAGGATTTTGACTACACGACAGCAGGTGAAAGTGAGCTTGATGATTCGGATCCAAAAAAACTCCGGCATGACAGCACCAAGCTTCTGTCGCCGACCGAGTCAGGGCGGACAACGGATACGGTCAAGCTCTATCTGAAAGACATGGGCAGCATTCTTCTCTTGACCAAGGAAGGAGAAATTTCCATTGCCAAAAGACAGGAGAAGGGCGAGCGCACTATCCTTAATGCCCTGGCAAAAACAGAAATATTTTTTCATGTCCTGTGTGACCTGGAAAACAGCATAAAAGAAAACCCCGAGATCATTAGAGGTCTGTTCGACTCCGAAGAAGACGAAAACCGCATCGATGACCTGGAGAGCCGAAAAGAGGAAATTTTGGCGAAGATCGGAACCATAAAATTACTCGGCTCCCGGTTGGAAAAAATTCCCCCTCTGAAGGTCAACCGCTACAAACGGGGGCGAATCGTGATTCAATTGCAGCGCCACCTGCAACATCTCAACATCCGTTCTCTGCGCTTGGAAAGGATGGTCGATGAAATCATCGACAAAATGAGACTGGCCAACAGAGTCATTAGAGAAAAAGAGATACTGAACAGCCGGTTGAAACAGGTCCCTAAAAACCCCCAAAACAAGGCATTGAGGCAAAGGTTATCAGAGATCAACGCATTTATTAAAAAATATCATACCGAGACCGGCCTCACACCCAAGACGATGAAAGAGACTTTGGAAAGAGTAGAAGCCGGGCTGAAAATAAGAGATCACGCCAAGCAGGAAATGGTCGCCGCTAACTTACGACTCGTGGTCTCAATTGCAAAAAAATACCAGAACAGAGGCTTGCCGTTCCTTGATCTGATCCAAGAAGGAAACATAGGATTGATGAGAGCTGTCGAAAAATACGACTACCGCAGAGGGCATAAATTTTCGACATATGCCACCTGGTGGATCAGGCAAGCCATCACCCGGGCATTAGCCGATCAATCCCGCACTATCCGCATACCGGTTCACATGACAGAAACCCTCCAGAAATTAACAAAACTGAGCAGAGAAATAAGCCGGAAGGAAGGGCACGATCCCACCAACGAAGAATTGGCAAAAAAAATGAAACTTCCTCCTGATAAAGTGAGCGAAATTCTACATATAGCGCTGGATCCTATGTCGATAGATTCTCCGGCGGGTGACAGAGGAGATAGCCCTCTCGGCCATTTCATCCAGGACGCTGGTATCCTCTCTCCTCCTGATACAGTCATTCATATCAGCCTTCAGGAGCAGATTGAGAATGCTTTAAGGGAACTCTCTGACAGAGAGACAGAAATCTTGAAGATGAGGTTTGGCCTCTTCGGTGGAGATGAATTCACTCTGGAAGAAGTCGGGCAGCAGTTCAACGTCACCAGGGAAAGAATTCGGCAAATCGAGTCAAAAGCCCTAAGAAAATTACAGCAAAACAGGACCAGCCGGAAATTGAAGTCTTTTACAACACAATTCTGTGAAAGCACAACCTAGCCTGGACTATTCAAAAAAAATGGCGATTATAACTGACAGGCTGGAAAAGATCGATTTTTGCAGCATGACTCATCTGTGATGGCTCACTTCGCACTTTCTGAACTAGAGCAGGTATTGTATAATGCGCAGTTGACATTGAACAGGCCCAGCAGGGAGAAGCAGTGGAGTGAGAGAAAAATTATTCTTCGAAAACGGGAATGGAGTGCGACTATGCGGCATTCTATCTCATCCATCGGGTCAAGCGAATGCCCCTACAGTCATCATGTGCCACGGTTTTTCCACGAATAAGGGGGGACGTACCAACACACAGCTTGAAGAAATCCTCAACACACATGACATTGCGACATTTCGCTTCGACTTTTTCGGACACGGAGAGAGCGATGGCCGGTTTGACGATATTACAATATCCGAAGCTACCCGGGATGTCATGGCGGCGAGCAAATTCATAAAGAACCGGGGCCATACGAAAATCGCTCTCTTTGGATCCAGTTTCGGAGGTCAGGCCAGCCTTCTGGCAGCATCACAAACGTCAGAATTCTATACGCTGGCCTTGAAATCACCGGTCTCCGACTATTTGGGTCTATTGATCGCCGGAGACAGGGAAATGGATATTTCCTCATGGAAGCGATCGGGATATATTTCCATCACAGGAGCCGACAGTCGGATTCTCAGGCTCAACTATTCCTTCTACGAAGATGCGGAAAAAATCAGAGGATATGAAGCTGTTAAAAGAATCAAAACTCCCACTCTCATCGTCCACGGCAATAAAGATGAAACAGTCCCTCTTGAACAGAGCAAAATTGCAGCCGGACTGATAGGCGACTGCCGGTTGGAAATCGTCCGGGGAGCAGACCACATCTATTCGCAACCGAAACATTTCGAAAAAATGGTCAAGCTGCT
>JAFGNQ010000202.1 GCA_016926925.1 Candidatus Aminicenantota bacterium | reverse complement strand
TAGCCTGGATCGTTTATAAAAAATGGTGACCTTAGAATATAAGTGTCTTGGCAATTAATGTGTCAGTGGTTTTTATCAATTACCCAGGCCCCTGGATTGTTGACGAGTCGAGGTTGGTGCAAAGCCAAGGCAGTAGCCCATGAGGCTGTAGTCAACTACGCCGAATGGGCGACAACGATGGCTTTGTGACAAGATCGGCTCGTCAACAATCCAGGAAAAGAGGTTAGTGGATGATCTTAAGCAACCGCTTCCACCTAGCTTTGGGGATGAAACGTGCAAATTTTTCCAGACGGTCGCGCAGGCTTGTCCTGAGGTAAGCATCCTTTTCAGCATCATAGGAAAAATAGATGAGCCAGGGCCGTCCTTTGATATAGCTCACGGGCAAAGGCCCCCAGTACCGGCTGTCCATGCTGTTGTCGCGGTTGTCTCCCATGGCAAAAACATGCCCGGCCGGAACGGTAAACGGCCCGAAATTATCCCTGATGGCATCATCATACTGGTAGTAATCGCTGTTTTTGATAATCTGGTCATCCACATGAACTTTGTAATCCTCATCGATCGGGACATCGTTGATATAGACCTGCTTATCTTTAATCTCCAGCTTATCCCCTTCCAGGGCCACGACTCTTTTGACAAAATCTTTCTGCAGCTCTTTGGGGTATTTGAAGACGATGATATCTTTTCTTTCAAGGTCTTTTCTGGGCAGGATGAATTTCTCCCAGCCAAAATAAGGTTTGGCATATGACATCTTATTGACCAGGAGGAAATCGCCTATGAGCAAGGTCGATTCCATTGAGCCTGTAGGGATCTGAAAAGCTTGAACAACGAATGTCATGACGAAAAAGACGAAGATAGCCGTTTCGGCGATCAGTTCAAAATACTCGCGGATGACATTTCTTTCACGAGACTGCTTTTCCTTTTTATCTTTCTTCTTTTTTATCTCATTCATCACATCAAATCCAAAATGAAAGGCTTAATATAACTAAAAACAAGAAATTCATCAATATTGTTGCCTTCACGGCTCCAAGAAAAACGGTCCAATCGCCCAGGCTCCGGACGCCTGTTTGGAACGCTTTCAGAAGCAAAGGCAGGGTGATAAACACCAGAAGCGACCAAACAGGCCAGTTGTTGAGCAGAACTCCGGCAATCACCACGACATAACACAAGAGAGCGAGCACCAGGTACAGACGAAGGCCGTTTTTCAACCCCAGGAGGATAACCCAGGTTTTTCTGCCAACGGATGCGTCGGCATCCCTGTCGGCAAACTCATTGATGAGGAGAACGAGCGTCGTCAAAATCCCTGAAGGGATGGATACGATGAATGGCCACAAGGATTGAAAGCTTTCAGCTTGCACATAATAGGAACCCAATACGATCAAAGGCCCCCAGGCCGTGAAGATAGCGATTTCCCCCAGTCCTTTGTTGACGAGTTTCAAAGGGAAACCGTTGTAGCTATAAATAAAAATGAGGGCAAGAAATCCGATAAGGAGGACGGCATTCCCTTTGACGGCAAAGTTGAGATAAAAGCCTATGAGCGAGCCCAGGACGGTAAATATCAGAGATACTGCCAGCGCCTGGCGGGCTGAGACGAAACCTTCAAGTATCATCCTGCTTCCCCCGGAAAATGGGGTGGTTCCACTCACGTTGGCTGCATCATTTCCGCTTTTATAGTCGAAATAATCATTAGCTACGTTTGTGGCTATGTGGAAAAAACAAGAACCCAAAAGTGCAAGAACAAAATGCAATAATCGGAATTGGCCTGTAGTCCACACAGCAAAAGCAGTTCCGAGAAGGACGGCTCCGATGGTGACGGTTAAAAAGGGAAGCCTCAGAAGAATCAGTATTGCTTTTCCCTTGTTCATATTCGTCTCCGTACGTAAATGCTTCTAAAAAAGGTTATTATAATCTTTCTGCGATTTTATTCAACCCGGGCCGCCGCAGCCGAATCTTTGCCCCTTTTGTACTGTAGTCTTTTTAATAAGTTACAAAGAGAACGCGGGGCGATGGATAGAGCGACATCGGAAGATTCAGCCTTCCCGAATTGATCTTCGAAGGAATTCGACTGAGTCGGACCCGAGGATTGTGTGAGCACGGCATGATATTGCATAAATTTTCGGATGGATGATGATAATCGCGGCAAGGGCCTAGATAAAGTTGCGGAGTTCCGCAGGGCAGAATAGAGGCAAATCTTTTCCTTTTTAGGGACTTCCTTATTATAAGATGAGAATGGGTGGGGGGCGGCGTGAAAAATCTGACTGGAGCGAGACTATCGCTCCGTGCGCTCTCTCATTGACCTTTGAAGCCACAAGCTTTATTGTAAAGATATGAATTTCACGATATTCGGTTACGCCAAGTCCGGGAAGACTACTCTTTTCAACATCCTGACCGGAGCAAAAATCGAAGTTCAGGCATATGAGACCGGCAAAAAAGAGCCCAACCTCAGGACGTGCATCGTCCCCGACTCCCGGCTGGATGAAATCTGGAGCCTCTACAGAGAACGCGAGAAAAAACCTGCAATTATTGACTACACCGATCTTGCCGGCATTTCTTTCGGTGGAGTCAAGAATGCCGCCTATTTGAATTATCTTAGGAAAGCCGACGGATTAGCCCACGTGGTGCGGGGATTTTCGGATGAGGAAATCGCCCACCCCGAAGGTCGAATCGATGTGCCCCATGACATCTCGGCTATGGAAGAGGAGCTGATTCTGGCTGACCTCCTTACCATCGAATCCCGGCGTGAAAAGTTGGAAAAAGAAGTGAAAAGCACAAAAGGCCATGAGGGCGAAAAGGAGTTGGAGCTGCTCACGCACCTTAAATCACAGCTTGAAGAGGGCCAACCTATAAGAGAGGTCGACCTCTCTCCCATGGAGGAAAAAGCCATACGGCAATTTGCTTTCCTGAGTCAAAAGCCTCTTTTCCACATGATCAATGTGGATGAGAGCGACATCCCCCGGATCGAGACGCAGGAGAAGATTTTCGAACCGGCAAAAAAGCGCACGGCAGTCCTGGCCTTCTGCGGAAAAATCGAGATGGAAATACTGGAGCTCGAAGGCGAAGAAAAAAAAATTTTCCTCACTGAATACGGCCTGAAAGAATTGAGTGCGCCGAAATTTTTGAAGGCTTCCTACGACCTCCTTAATGTGATCACCTTTTTCACGATCGGAAACGAAGAAGTCAAAGCATGGACGGTCCCCAACGGCACATCCGCAGTCATTGCAGCGGGCATGATTCATTCGGACATCGAGAAGGGATTCATCCGGGCTGAAGTTATTCCCTGGGAGGAGTTGATCGCGCAAGGATCCTTGCAGAAAGCGAAGGAGAATGCAGTGATCAGACTCGAAGGCAAGGAATATACCGTTCGGGACGGCGATGTCATTTACTTCCGCTTCGCAAAATAAAGATGAAAAAAGCATTCGAGATTACAGCAGAGGATAACACTTCGTCCGCACGGACAGGTATCATAACCACACCTCACGGAGATATCCGAACGCCGGTATTTGCACCGGTTGCCAGTCAAGGAACGGTCAAGGGCCTTCCTCACTTCATCGTCGAGGACCTGGGCGCCGACCTTATTCTCGTGAATGCCTATCACCTTTTTCTGCGTCCCGGACTGGAAACAATTTCCGAAATGGGAGGGATTCATTCCTTCATTTCCTGGAAAAAACCCTTACTCAGCGACAGCGGAGGCTTCCAAATCCACAGTTTGTCACCTCTCGTGAAAATCAAGCGGGAAGGAGTGCACTTTTCTTCCCATCTCGATGGAACAAAAATATTCCTGACGCCGGAGGACGTCGTCGATATCCAGCACACCCTGGGTACGGATATCATGATGACTCTGGATTATTTCCCGCCCTATCCTTCTTCCAAGGGAGATACGTCGGAAGCGGTAAAACTGACTACCGACTGGGCAAGAAGGGCCAAGGAACACTTCCTCAAAAAAAACTCTCCACAATTCCTTTGGGGTATCACTCAGGGAAGTGTTGACTGGGATCTGAGAAAACGCAGTACGGAAGAATTGATGCATCTCGATTTCGATGGCTACGCAATAGGAGGCTTAGGCATCGGCGAACCAAAATCCCAATTTTTCGAGACAGTCGAAAAATCGAACTCTCTGCTCCCCAAAAACAAGCCCCGATACCTGATGGGAATCGGTTACATAAAGGACATTCTTCAAGCTGTGGAATTGGGAGTTGATTTCTTTGACTGCGTGCTCCCCACGCGCAATGCCAGGAACGGCACTCTCTTCACAAGCCGGGGCAAAATCGTTATAAAAAACAAGAAGTACGAACAGGATGCAAGGCCTTTGGATGAAAATTGCGAATGCTACACGTGCCGGAATTTCACAAGGGCCTATTTGCGCCATCTCTATGAGAGGAATGAAATTGCTTCAGCCGTTCTCAACACGATCCACAACCTCCATTTTTATCTTGACATCTTCAGAAAAATTAGGCACTCTATTCAAACAAATTCATTCAGGATATTAAAGACGGATTTGATTAAAATAAATGAAGAGGAAGATAGCGAATGATACTTTCTACAGTTATGAACATCGGCCAACAAGCCCAGCCGGCAGCCGGGCGACAAGGGAGCTTTTTGACCGCATTGCTTCCTTTTATCCTCGTTTTCGTGATTTTCTACCTGCTTATCATAATGCCCTCCCGGAAGAAACAGAAAAAACACCAGGAAATGGTGGGAGCGCTCAAACCCGGAGACAAGATCGTCACGACCGGAGGGATCTATGGAACGGTGATGGGTGTTCAGGAAGACAGGATCGAAGTAAAAATCTCTGCCAACGTCAAGATCGACATCACCAAGAACGCCGTCGCCGCAATCCTCAGTAAAAAAACTGAAGAAAAATAGCGGGCGATTCGATTCTGACATCGCATGAATTCGATGCAGGTCCATTGAAGTGAAACTGCAATTTCGAGTAAGATAGAGCAAAATGAAAAAGAAAATTCAGTGGAAAGTGCTTCTTGTCATCGCTGTTATCGTTTTGATGGTTTATCTCTCTTTCCCTCCCAGCAAAAAAATCCAATACGGGCTCGACCTGCAGGGAGGGATGCACCTCGTGCTCCAAGTC
>JAFGNQ010000201.1 GCA_016926925.1 Candidatus Aminicenantota bacterium | reverse complement strand
GCGTGAAAAATCCGACTGGAGCGAAGACATCTCCAGCCATTTTCATCTCGCACCCTGTCAACCCACACAAAATGGAAGAGAGCCATTAAGCGTACGTCGATATCGCGGGAGAAAAGCCCGAAAAGACTTCCGTAGCTGGGTTTAAGGAGACTCGCCTTTTGCAGTGAGGAGGGCACTATGTTGGCTGTGAAGGGGAAACGGATATTCTTCTGTTTGTTTGCGGTCGCGATTTGGGTTCTCCCCGTATTCGGCAGCGGAACCGAGGAATATGCGGAGAAGACCGGCCTGAGCTGTGGAGAATGCCATCTCGATGCCTCGGGTGGAGGAGAGCTGACCAAGAAGGGCGAGGCGTACCTCGAGAAAGTATCCGATGAATCACTGCCTGATCAAGGGAAGGATTCCCGGTCTGCTTGGAAACGGGTTTCCAGATACCTCCGCTTTGCTGCCGGACTTCTTCATGTTTTTACAGCGATTTTTTGGTTCGGGACCATACTCTATGTGCATTTGGTTCTCAAGCCTGTATATGCCGCTCAGGGTCTGCCCAAAGGTGAGGTCAGAGTTGGATTGGTGTCCATGGCCGTCATGGCGGTTACAGGTGTCGTGCTCACATCTTATAGGGTGACGTCACCCTCCCTTCTCTTCGAGACCCGTTTTGGTATTCTGCTCCTGGTAAAAATCGGTATCTTTCTGCTTATGGTTTCCACGGCGCTTGTCGCCGTCTTTTTTATAGGTCCGAGATTAAAAAATAAGAAGCATGGCCCGCAGAAAGTGGACAAGAGCCGTCTTACGGCCGATGATCTGAAAGCTTTCGATGGAATTGAGGGACATGCAGCCTATTTTGCCTTCCGGGACAGAGTTTACGATGTGACCAAAAGCGGTTTCTGGAAAGCAGGCCTTCATTTCGGCCGTCATCGTGCCGGAGAGGATTTGACGGAATTTTTGGATCAGGCGCCCCATGGCCAAGAGAAGATTTCGCCGATGCCGCAAGTGGGCGAATTTATTCCCTCAGAATCAACCCGGACAATATACGAAAAGATTTTTTATTTTTTTGCCTATTTCAACCTTGTCGCCGTTTTCCTCATCATCTTGATTCTTGCGCTCTGGCGCTGGTGGTGAAGATTCAGTCCCCTTGCCTTCACATCCAGGGTTCCGCAGTTTAATGCCCGAATCATTTTATGAATTGACAGTAAAATATCCAGAATGAAATTCAGCACTGACCAGCCAATCAGGTTTATTTCACTTCTTTTCTGAAAACATCAGGCTCAATGTGCCATTCCAGGTTGTTCGGAGGTGTGACCGCATGTTCTGGGGGCTTCGGTAAAGCTTTCAACTGCGTGCAGTAATCATAGGCGACCGGGAATGGACGGCAGGTGCCGCCTCTGTTCATATATTCCCAGACAATCTCTCCGTCTGGTTTTACCTGAAAGAGCCTGCCCGTGTTGTCCTCGGCTATGAATGTATTGCCGTTAGGGAGTCTCTTTTGTGATCCCATCGTCTTGCTGAAGAATTTGATATTGGCGTACCCTTCGGTCTCATACTTCCAGACGATTTCCTTGGTGACAGGGTTGAATTCAATGATCAATGTTTGTCCGCAGTGAGTCCTGTGCCTTGGAAATAGTCCGTTGTCGAACAAGATGATATCCCCTTCGCCGGGCAATCCTTTTTCTATCATTTCAGGTTCATGACAGTGAGACAATCCACCTTTATAGGTGTGAGTCCACTCCCAAACGATTTTTTTAGTGTCCTTATCGACGATATAAAGCGTATCGATGTTTCTCGGGTTGATGAGGATATTGCCGGGTTTGAACCGCTCGTCGCCGGCATCGTACCATTTGTTCTCCGGAATGGGGAAGATTGTGTTCATATGAAGCCAGTCTCCCTCAGGTGTGACCGGCGAGAATCGATTCAGATCCAGATGATTGCAGGCATGCCATTCCCAGACGATTCGCTTGTCCGGTGTCACTTCATAGATGTCGCCGCTCAATTGTTTTTCTTCACTGCCCCTTTTGCGAAGCCCCCACCAGGGGGCAATCTCCACATCTTTGACCTGTTTCTGATACTCATCGGGAAGAGGCTCGTGTGCCAGGAACAGCCGATTATTGTTAGGAAGCCACCGCATGTCGTTTATGGAGTCAATCCCTTTATGTGACCAGACGATTCTGCTGTTCCAGTCATATTCGATGATGGTTTTGTCCGGACCGACATAGAGCAGATGCCCATTGGGAAGCAGCCGACATCGTTTGTTGAAGTGGGGGATCACCTTCCATGTGTGGACGACAGTGCCGTTCATATCGACCAGGCGGATGTCATCGGGAATTTTGCTTTGCGCTCTGATTTTTGCAGAAGGGTGGTTGCCCAGAGTTGCATGGTCTGCGATCAGGATATAACTGTTGTAGCATGCACCTGGCTTGTAGATGGTGGTGCCCGTAGGAAATACGGTAGGATAGGAAAAAGCCAAGTAGGCCAAGGAGAATACGATGAAAATTCCGATCGGGGAAAAGGAAATTTTTTTAGGGTTCATTCTTAGCTCCTTATCCTCACTTTCAAAAACGGAAGCCCAAGAGATTCTACTGACTGAGGAACCGGCTATTTGCAGTTTGCGTCTGCGACGCACAGAGCTTTTACTGCTTCTGGAAGGGGCTGGATTTTCCGGGCTGTGTAGTCGAAACACACGATTCCCGTTTCGGCCAGGGCTATCGGCTTGTCGTCTGCGACTCGCGTCGCTCGAAAAAAGACCCGGAAGCCGATCCGGGTGGCTTCTCCGGCGGCCACCTCGAATTTCAGGATATCACCGGCGAAAGCTTCTCCTTGGTAGACGATGGATGCATCTGCCATCATCGTGGACACGCCGCCGCAGTTCATCTCCGTGAAGCCATGTTCCGCCAGAAAGGCCACACGGGCTTCATGGATCAAGGAGAGCAAGGAATCATTTCCGAGGTGCCCTCCGTAATTCAAGTCGGTTATGCGAACTTTTATTTCCGTACTGAAAGGGTAATGCGGCAGAGGTTTGAGTTTAACTCGTGACATGATACCTCTATATGTACCAAGTGTGCGAAAAATATTCAATCAGAATTCAATTTCATAATATGTATTGCGGAACTTTTTTCCAGGCGTTGCGTAAGAAATAATGAGGGTGAAATTATCCATTATGGAAGTAAGAAGGTCGTGTATTATTGTAGTTCGTAATTGATGATTTTGATTGCCTTCACAAAAAGTGCGACGAGGTGAGAACCATGAATGACAGCCAACATAAAAAGTATATTTTTATAGTCCTTTTACTGGCGGCGATTGCCTTTTTAGTCGCCACTCTGACACCTTGGGAATTGGAATTCACGAACACGGTCGTTGCCGGCAGCCTCGAACATTTTGCCGAAGTGCGGCATGTCATTATCAAGGGCAGCAATTTTGAAATCGGGAAAAAACTGGCAGAGATCGCTAAAAACCACGGCACACAGATGCAACCTGCCGGCGATCCTTTGATGAACAAAGTCAAACGGGAATACATGAAGAAGAACGACCCCATTCTTTTCGATAGAATGCGAGGAATTGCCGAAGCCTTTGAGAAACGCATTGATGATAATGCCTACGATTTTACGGGACTTCCGTACTTGATGGTGATGCCCCCAGGTTGCTCGGTCGTCTTCTACCCCAAAAGCCACACGAAAAGCGGGCACAGCATCCTGAGCCGCAATTACGAATTTACGACAGGGACCATTGAGGGAAGATATCCAAAACCAGGCGAACTCCCTGTTATGGCCCGTCCTTACCTCATCGAATTGCATCCGGATCAAGGCTATTCTTCGTTGGCGCTCCACAATTTCGATCTGCTGAGCGGAGTGATCGATGGTATCAACTCCGAAGGCCTGACAGTAGCCATTCTGGCTGAAGAGGAATCCCTGAGAAAGTTCGGTCACGAACCGGGGAACGAGGCTGGTTTTGCCGAACTGTCAGCTATGCGTTACCTCCTGGACAACTGCAAAAACGTCCAAGAGGCCAAAGAGGCGATGCTTTCGCTCAAACACTTCTACGGATTCATTCCCTGCCATTACATCATCGGAGACCTGTCGGGAAAATCCTTCATCTTCGAGTTCTCACCCAACCGCAACCGCAGCTACATCATCGACGGTAATGGACCTCAATGCATCACCAACCATCTGGTTTTTCATCATCGGAATGTCGAGAATTTAGATGAAAAAGACTCCGGAAGCAGCTTGCGAAGGTACAAAATCTTGCATGAATCCATTTCCGAGAACAAAAAGTTTTCTCCGGATGAGATAGAAGGCATTAATAACCTTGTTGCGGTTCCCCCGAAGGCATCTTCCAATCCGGATCGTGCCCCCGGCCGCACTCTCTGGTATGCCCAGTATGATATGGACAGCCGTACGTTGACCGTCAGGTTCTATCTTGGCGAGAAGCCGGATCCCGAAGACAAATCCAAAGTGGTTCTCGAATATTCTTCCCCTCGAACATTCAAGCTCCTGCGCTGAATTTGTTCCGGATCTAAAAGCGGATATGCAAAGAACTTCATTTGACTTTCCGTATATCAGTTGGTAATTTTGTCCTGCCGATGCCGCAAGGATGCTCCGCATAATTTCATCGAAAGTGCATTCGTGGATTCATATGTCGCTTAGAGACTGGATCAACATCGATTTTTTCTTCAACCTGAATCTTTTGTTCAAGCTCCAAAATGCCATTCCGGACTTCGAAGTGAGTTCCGTGCCCGACATTCGAAATATCTTGAACGAAAGAAATATTGAGGCGGTCATACTGGATATCGATCAGACGCTTGTGCCGTTTGGGGAGTCGCAGATCTCTGATGAGGTCCGGGATTTTACCAGGTGGCTTGTCGCGCGGGTAAATCTCTGTCTGCTCTCGAATGTCCCCCGCACGAATGCGAGAATGAAGCGGATCCGTGAAATCGAAACTCAGTTAGGTATCAAGGCCATTTTTCCCGATAAACGAAAACCTTCACCATTAGCCTTTCAAGCCGCCCTGGAGTATCTCCGGTCGCACCCTTCCAAGACTCTCATGGTCGGAGACAGAATCTTTACCGATATCATGGGTGCGAACCACCTTGGAATCTTGACCGTCCTGGTTCCGCCTATATATCCAAAAACAGACCCGTTCCTTATGGTTAAGCTTCCGCGGTGGCTGGAGCCCCCGTATTTGAAATTTGCGAAATGGAGAAAGAATCAGGAAAAAATTCTTGATTGAACATAGTATAAACAATCTCTGCATATTTTCAGAATCCGGTCGTTGAAAGGAGTCGATATGTCAAATAAAAGAATTCCAGTATCATTTCTTTGTCTTGCTTTACCGGCGTTACTGGGTTTGTTCGGATGTTATGATACATCCACCTTTGATGTGATCATCGCCAACGGCACGATTGTGGATGGAACAGGAAAACCGGAATACAAAAATGACGTGGGTATCCTGGGAGATACTATCGTGAAAATCGGCAATCTCTCCAGGGCGAAGACAGGGAAGAGAATCGATGCCTCAGGCCTTATTGTCGCACCCGGTTTTATCGACGCCCACAGCCATTCCGACCGGGCTATAAGGAGCTCAAAATACAGAGCCAACGAAAATTTCATCAGACAGGGAGTGACGACATGTCTTTTCGGAGTCGATGGATTTTGGAATCTGAAAACGGCCGAGAGCTTTTTTAAGGCTGCTGAGAAGAATGGAGTCGGTACCAACTGGGCTTTTTATGCCGGCCACAACGGCATCCGTCAGTCCGTGATGCGTATGGAAAACAGGGCGCCCACGCCGGAAGAACTGGATAAGATGAAGTCCCTGGTCAAGAAAGCCATGGAAATGGGGGCCATTGGGCTGTCGAGCGGGCTTATGTACCTCCCGGGACGGTTCGCCGCCACCGAGGAAGTGGTAGAGCTGGCCAAGGTTGTGGCTCCCTATGACGGCGCATACGATTCCCATGTGCGCGATCCGGTCAATGATTTTATCGGTTCTGTCAGGGAGTGCATAGAAATTGGTGAAAAGTCGGGAGCACGTCCCCATCCCGCCCATCACAAGGCTGTGGGGATTTCGAATTGGGGAAAGTCAAAGGATGTCTCCGTCATGATCCAAGCAGCCATTGACCGCGGCCTTGACGTGACTGTCGATCAGTACCCTTATGACGGGGCGGCAACCGCTCCCTTGATTGCCGTGCTTGTCCCCCCGGAGGGAGTTCCCATAGGAAAGATTGGGGAGGCCCTTAGAGATCCCGAAAAACGCAAAGCGATTCAAAAGCTCACCGAAGATCCGCCGCCGGAAGTCTACAGCTGGGTCCAGACCGTGGGTTATGATTCTTTTCGCATCGTCGTCTGTGAAAGATTCCCTGATTATGAAGGGGAAATGCTGGTCGATATATCGAAAGAGAGGAATGTCGATCCCTTTGCTATGATCGTGGACATCGTTACCGAGGACCCTGAGACGCTCGTCACGCTCGGTGCCTGCTCGGAAGACGATGTCCGCTATATCATGACCAGGTCCTGGACCGTAATCAGCAGCGACGGAGGCTCCAGCGCTTCGGAGAGCCATCCCCGCTCTTACGGTACGTTTCCTCGGGTTCTCGGCCGCTATGTGAGGGAGTGGAAAGTCCTGTCCCTTGAAGAGGCCGTACACAAGATGTCTGGAAAAACAGCGAAGTATTTCAGGTTGGAAGACAGAGGCGAGATCAAAGAGGGGTGCTATGCCGACATAGCCATCTTCGACCCGGAGAGAATTATCGACAGATCCGACTGGGCACACCCGAATGTTCTGGCCGAAGGTGTCATCCATGTTCTGGTCAACGGGGTATTCGCTCTCGAGAGTGAGGAGATGACGGAAAATCTTGGAGGAAAATTCATTCCCTTTAAAGGTGGTATTTATATCGAGCAGACAACCGAACAATGAATCCTGATCGTCCGAGGACCGCACCCGCCCTGAACACATTTGCAGCAGAGAAATTCTCTGCTCGGACTGAAAAATGAAACCTTTCGTATGGCAGTTAATCAATTTTTTCCAAGTCGTC
>JAFGNQ010000200.1 GCA_016926925.1 Candidatus Aminicenantota bacterium | reverse complement strand
TTATATGATGTGGCAAATAGCTCGGTATCGAGGACAAGATGGAATCAAACTTTAAAGACAGGGATATCATCTCAATAACGGATTTCAACAGAGAAGAAATTCTCTTCTTGTGCCAAAAGGCGATGAGGATGAGGGATTTGGAAAAAGGGGGGCAAAGGGCCGCCCTCGCAGACGAACTGAAATACAAAGCCCTTGCCTATATGTTTTATGAGCCAAGCACGAGGACAAAAGCCAGCTTCATCACAGCGATGCGCCAACTGGGAGGGCATTGTGACGGATTCTCCGGAATCGAGGGTACTTCTGTGATGAAAAAAGAGACGATCCGGGATACGGTTATGATGATGGAAGCAAATCACTTCGATGTCATTGTCATGAGGCATCCGCTCGACGGTTCTTTGCAGTGGGCGGCGGATGTGGCTTCCATTCCTGTTATCAACGGGGGGGATGGAAAAAACGAGCACCCCACCCAATCGCTCCTCGATGCCTTTTCGCTGTTTTGTCTCAACGAGGGGAAACTCGATGGAATAAATATCGGTTTTGGAGGAGATTTGTCCCATGGGAGAACCATAAGGTCATTGAGTCTTGCATTGTCTCATTTCAAAGATATCACAATCAGATGGGCGGCCGAAGATTTTCTCGGCATGCCCGAAGATCTGATCACTCTCCTGGAGTCTAGAGGGGTCAAGGTGATAAGAGATGAAAACGTTGAAGATCTCATGTCCAAAGTCCGGTTTTACTACATGACCAGGCCCCAGTTGGAGCGAATGGAAAAGATAACTCCGAAAGACATCATGGAAACGATGCAAAAATACAGCATAGATCTCGGAAAGGTCAAAAACAGGGACGTGAAGCTGATGCATCCTCTTCCTGTCAATAGCGAAATTGCGGAAATTCATTATGAGGTCTATTTTGATGAAGCACAGGCTTTTTTCCAGCAAGCTGAAAACGGGGTTTTTCTGCGGAAAGCCTTGATTCATGAGATGCTGAAAGACAAGGATAGCGTTCCTTTCAAGGGAAAATTGAATCCTGTTCTTAAGGAGGGCAACAACAGGTTGCAGAGAACAGCCCAAAATGATGTCAAGAAGGAGAGGCAATTCATCGACAATATTGCCGAGGGGATTGTCATCGATCACCTGCAGGCCGGGACAGAGCAGAATATCGCCGCTGAGTTGGATTTGGTGACCAAGGGATACAGTTCCATTTCCGCCCATCTCCCCAAAGCGGGTAAATCCTTTTTGAAATCGGATCTATCGCAGCTTAAAGAGAGAGAGTTGAAGAGAATTGCCCTTCTGTCACCAGAGGCCACCATCAATTTTATCAAAGGGGGAAAGGTGGTGGATAAATTTGTCTATCTTCTTTGCAGGAACAGGAACTGTGTCACGCGCTATATCAATGAAGATGTCCCTCCCAAATTTTATATGGAGCAGGGGACGATTCGATGCCGGTATTGTCGAAAATCCTATGTGATCCAAAGCAAGAAGATCGACTCCGTTGAAATAGAGAAATTCAGGAACTCTTTGAGTGCGGGTATTGAAAAAATCTGATCCAGTCTATTCCAAAAAATGTCACTGCGTGTTACACAAGGAAGTATCAGAAATTTATGCCGAGGGAAGGTGGCAACATGGTCTTTGATTCAATATCCTACAATCAATTCCTCATCGCATATAAAGTTATCGGATTTTTTGAGAAGCCGGTTACCCTGAAATCGGGGAGGGTTTCTCATTGGTATGTCAACTGCCGTGTTTTGTCGGATCGATTGGGTGCGATCGATCATCTGGCTGATTTTGTGCTTGCTTTTGCAGCGGAGCACGGTTTTTTGGCGGATTATTATTACGGCGTTCCAGAAGGAGCCACTAAACTCGCTGTGATCTTGAATTACAAAAAGGGTAAGGCGGCGCATGATCGCGAACAAGCTCTCGTCATAGGCAGAGGAAAGCCCAAGGAACACGGTGATCCCAAGGACAGGTTCTTTATAGGTCCCGTTCAAGAAGGGGATACGGCTGTTGTGATCGAAGATGTAACGACAACAGGCGGTTCATTGGTCGAAACCATAAAAAATTTGAGAGATTCAAAAATCGATGTCGTTGCTGCCATAGGATTGGTCAACAGAATGGAAAAGAGAGCGGACGGCAAGAGTGTGAAGCAAGCCATTGAGGAACTGCATATTCCTTATAGAGCGATGAGCCGGGCTTCCGAACTGCTCCCTTTAGCAAAAGAATTTTCAAAGCCTGATGCGTCTGTCTGGCAGGCTGTTCTTGATTATTTTGATCGATACGGAATAACGCCATTGACTTAAGCGTAGGCCAAAGCGAAGGCCCCGGGATGTGATGACTTCTAACGGCCTAAGGTGGCTACCATCACAGCCTTGATCGTGTGTACTCTGTTTTCCGCTTCGTCAAAAACAATGGAGTCTTCGGATTCGAATACATCTTCTGTCACTTCCATTGCTTCCAGTCCGAACTTCTTGTAGATGTCTTCACCGATAGAAGTCTCTCGATTGTGGAATGCAGGCAGACAATGCATAAATTTCACCTTAGGATTACCGGTCATATCCATGACGGAGCGGTTTACTTGATAGGGGTGAAGCAGCTCGATTCTCTCTTTCCAGACAGACTCGGGTTCTCCCATGGAAACCCAGACGTCCGTGTAGAGAAAATCGCAGTCTTTGACTCCGTTTTTTAAATCATCGGAAACGGTTATTTTCGCTCCTGTGGCGGCCGCTATCTCTGCGGCTTTTGCAACGAGCCGTTCATCGGGTTGAACCACATTAGGGGCGATGGAGCGAAAGTCCATTCCCATTTTGGCCGCACCGACCAGCAAAGAGTTTCCCATATTGTTTCGCGCATCGCCAATGTACGCAAAGGACACTTTGTGCAAGGGTTTGTCGCAGTGCTCCATCATAGTCAGAAAATCAGCCAGAACTTGAGTGGGGTGATATTCAATGGTCAGCCCGTTCCAGACCGGAACCCCGGCGTATTTACCCAACTCTTCGACGATCTCCTGACCGAAACCTCTGTATTCGATGCCGTCATACATTCTTCCCAGCACTCTGGCCGTATCTTTCATGGTTTCTTTTTTCCCGATTTGAGATCCCGACGGACCCAGATACGTCACACGGGCACCCTGGTCAAAAGCGGCTGTCTCGAAGGCACATCTGGTCCGGGTGGAATCTTTCTCAAAAATGAGAGCGATGTTCTTTTCCAGCAGTTTTTTCTGTTCTGTTCCCGCATATTTGGCCTTCTTCAAATCCGCAGAGAGGTCCAGGAGAAATCCGATTTCTTTCGGGGTGAAATCCAATAACTTCAAGAAATTCCGGTTTCTAAGATTGTAAGGCATCTTTCTCTCCTTTTCCCAGGGAATACTCTGGTTTTTAGGACAAATTACTCCCCATGAAGAGCTGAGGAGATGCTGTCCATTATAAAATTCCTTTGGCTGTTTCGCAATACGCCGAATCGAGTCATCTAAAATCTAACCCTAGGGTATATATCTTGTCATTTAAAAATCTAACCCTAGTGGACAG
>JAFGNQ010000199.1 GCA_016926925.1 Candidatus Aminicenantota bacterium | reverse complement strand
GATACCGAACCTGGTCGTATGGAAGAATTTTTCGCCCCGTTTGGGATTCGTCTACCAACTGACAGAGGATGGAAAAACAATCATCAGAGGCCATTACGGCAGGTACGTTGAATTCCTTTCAGCCGGTACGTTTAATTCACCCGGACCGTATAATCCTGATTTTAATGCCTATTACTGGGACGGTTCCGATTGGGTAAATTACCTGCATGTGCCTGGAAATCTGGCATGGGGAGTCGATCCGAACCTGAAGGCTCCCTATTCCGACCTTTTCACTATCGGGATTGAACGAGAAATCGTCCCCGATCTCTCCCTCGGTATCCAGGGGGTATATAAAAAAACAAAGAACGATATGTCCTTCTGGAATGTAGGAGCAATCTATGAACAGGTTCCTCTGGTATCCCCTGACAATGGCGAGACCTACATGGTCTATAACCAAACCAACCTGGGAGCAAATGAATACATAATCACCAATCCACCCGATTTTGGACTAACGTACAAAGGGATCATCATCGATATTGGAAAAAGGTACTCTCATAACTGGTTGCTCAATGCGTCCGTGTCCTACTCGAGATCCGAAGGACTCGGCATCCAAAGCACAGATTATAATAATTATCAGAGCTCGGTTATAGCACATGTCGGCTATTCCGTGGGAAGGGACCGCAACAACTACCTCAATGCCGATGGACTCATGACTAATGACCGCCCCTGGCATTTCAAACTCCAATTCGCCTACAATTTCCCCTTTGATATCTTATTCGGTGCGCATTTTCAGTATATGTCGGGAAGACCGTATATATACTATGTCCGGGTTTATCCGGACCAGGGAGTGAGGACCATTATTGCTGAACCGAGAAATAACGATGACAGATTCGATTCTATAAGTCAGTTGGATCTCAGGCTGGAAAAAACGTTTCGCATCTACAATAACGTCAGGTTCAGCGCTATGGTCGATGTCTTCAATGCGCTCAATGCCGGCACCGTCCTGTACTGGGCCTCTCATAGGTTTTATTCCAGCAGTTACCAAGTTCCTTCACGGATGATGACTCCGCGTCAATTCCAGATAGGGCTAAAAATCCAGTTCTAATGTGTCAATAGGGGATCTTCTTCCCGGAAATAGAAAAAAGGAGCTAAAATGGACCTGAAAAAAATCATGACGAAGCTCTGCCTCTATCATCTCGTTTTTTTCCTCGCCGGATTCGCTCTTATTCGTTCTGAGACAGAACACTATGATGTGCTTATAAAGAACACGAAGATAATCGACGGGACGGGAAAGCCCGCCTACAAAGGCAGCATTGCCGTTAAGGGAGAAAAAATTGTCGCTGTGGGAAAAGTGAAAGGAGATGCCGCAATTGTTCTCGACGGGACCGGATTGGTGACGTGCCCCGGATTTATCGACCCTCATTCCCACGCCGATACAACCATCATGGACTATCCTTTAGCCGAGAACCTCATCATGCAGGGCATTACCACCTTCGTCGGCGGAAACTGCGCCATGTCGTTAGCCCCTACTAAAGACATGACCTTCGGCGAGTGGCTCTCTAATGTGGAAAAGGAAGGAATTTCTCTCAACTATGTTCCCCTGGTCGGCCACAACCCCATCCGGACCATAGTCATGGGGCAAGATTACCGCAGAAAAGCCACACCGGCCGAAATCAAAGAAATGCAAAAATACATGGAAGAAGCGATGAAAAGCGGCGCTTTCGGCTTTTCAACCTTCGGAGACCCCGCACCGAGCCATTTTGCCGATCTCGATGAGATAGTCGATCTGGCCGAGGTCGTCACGAAATACGGAGGTATTTACGCCCCTCACACGCGGCATATCCAGAGCCAGTGGCCGACAGAGGATCCCGAAGAAGTCTCTTACGGCGTTTACTACGGTCCGCCCGAAGATGTCTGGGTCGGAACGTACCGTGGCTATGTCGATGCCATCGAGGTCTGCCGAAGAGCTAAAATCCCTCTGCAAATAGCTCACATCAGCAGTGCCTTCATCCTCCCCCAACCCCATCCGGAATTCCTGGAAGATGCCGCCGCAAGGGCTACCCTCTGGCTTATTGACAAGGCGAGAGAAGAAGGACTCGATGTAACCTTCGATTCGATCCCTTCGGCAGACAGTATCTCGACGGCTCAACCTTTACTGGGAGCCTTTTATTCCTGGAGAAATACATCCCTCGAATGGGTGCAAAAAATAGAGAAAAAAGAGTTCATCGACAGGTTGAAAACCAAAGAATTCAGAGCTCGTCTGCGAAGGATATACGACCGCGGACGGATGAAATTCGAGATGGTTCATACCAAAGCCGATCCCTACTGGTTCAACTGCTTCAAAATACTATCCTGCAAAAATAAATCCTTCGAAGGGAAAACGCTGGGTGAAATAGCAGAGATGAAAAAGGCCGACCCTCTCGAGACGATCTTCGATATTTTAGTGGAAGATTCCGAGACGACTTGGGTTCAGTTCCTGGACAGACGAGGGACTATTCCGATGAACGACGTTTTCATCAAACACCCCATGGGGATGCCATGCACCGATGTTTCCGCTTTGTCGGCAAAAGTAGAAGACTCGGAGGAAACGCCCGCTCCCATTGCCTATGGTTTGTATCCTCACTATATCGGGCGCGACATAAGGGAAAAGAGAATACAGAGTCTCGAAGAGGCGATAAGAAAAGCGACCTCTTTCCCGGCTCAAACTTACAGCATCATCGATAGAGGGGTTTTGAAGCCGGGTGCCTATGCAGACATCCTCATATTCAACTTCGAAACCATCATGGACAATGGAGATTTTCTCAATCCCACCCGCCCTCCGGAGGGCATCGAATACGTTTTAGTCAACGGAAAAATTGCTTACAAAGACATGGCCCATACCGGAGAGAGAGCCGGAAAGGTTTTAAGAAAAGCCATCGATTAAAGTTCGTCTGAAGTTCATCCCTTAGAGCCGATCTATAGGCACATTTAATGAGTTTTGATGCAAGAAGCGATAAACACGCTCATCAGTTGAGCAAAGAGATAAAACCCTTCCAATATTTTACTTTAGCTTTTGGCTGTATCATCGGCATCGCTTGGGTCATTCTGATG
>JAFGNQ010000198.1 GCA_016926925.1 Candidatus Aminicenantota bacterium | reverse complement strand
CTATCGATATACCTGATGGGCCTTGAATCAAGAAATTGCCTCTCGAAGACCTCCGTCAGGACTTTTCCATCCATGTCTTTGCCCACAGGAAGATCGAAGAGATAGAGAATTGTCGGGAAAATATCATATATACAGGCGTTCCGGATGAGGTAGTCTTTTTTGATATTTGGGCCCTTTATAAGAATGATGCCGTGAGGGATCTCCGGCAAATTCGTATGCCCATACCCTCCCTTATTGAAACCGAAACTGTGGTCGGAAACGACTATCAGTGTGCTCTGTGAACTCAATTGTTCCAGAAGCTTCCCCAATATTTTATCAGAATAGGAATACACAGGTTTCATAACACGGCTGAAATCCTTATCGATCAAAGTCAAGGTGTTTTCCGTAACCTTTCCCCCAATTTCTTCTTCAAGGCCTTTTTCCAGAAGCTCCGGCTGGATATAGGCGCAAGCAAAATGACTCACCACATCAATGAGGCGGAAATAAGAAGCATACAAATCGACCGGAAACCTTTTGAACAAATAAAGGCTCGCTGATTCCACAGTCTTTTCCTGGAGGACGAAATTGTCATAATTGAGAACGAGTTTGGAGACTGTCTTGTCGCCCAAGTGACGGGCCTTGTAGTTCGGCAAATTCTCCTCTTCCAGTATCCTCAAGTAATCTTTTTTGTTCAGGCGTGCGAAATCGATCTTTCTCAAGAGATTTTTCGGATAGGTTACAGGGATTTGTGAAAACCCTCTTTTGCCGAGGTGCCTGAATTCTTCGGATACCATGTATCCGTTGACGGCTTCGGGGGGAAAAGTGACGAACCAATTGATCACGCCTACTTTCCAGCCTTGGCCGCCGATGATGTTCCAAAAGGTTTTGGCTTGCCGTTCACTCTGCCTGTAGGGAATTTCCATGTTTTCAGCGTTGATGTATGTCCAATCAAGAACTCCGTGCTTCAACATCGACTTCCCTGTGGCTATCGAGGTCCAGATCACGGAAGATTTCACGGGTCTTGCCGTATGCAATGTGCCGCAGCTTCCCGTCTTTTTGATGAGGCCGATATGAGGCAGTGCATTCTCCTCCAGCATGGGATTGATCAGGTTCCATCCTGCGCCGTCCAGCCCGATCAGCACGACACGCGGAGAGTCGAGTGTTTTGTGTTCTTTTTTTGAGAGGGTGAAATAGACGACAAAACTAGAACATAAAATAAAAATTGTGAAGAGGAGAATATAGAATTTTTTAGACATATCTTCCACTATAGAGGAGGCGGGGGATTGTTGTCAATGAGCGGACACGCTGCCGTGAGGATTATGTGTTTCTGACGGTCTCCGTACATAAGAGTTTGAGTCGGAGTCTGTGCATGTTCAGTGTAGACAGGAAGCTTCCCGACATCATTCATTTTTTTTGTTGTTCCGTTGACATTCTTTGCACAGTATGTTATCGAATAATTCGATAGATATAATATAAATTAACGGCATGATAAAGAATGTGCTCAACAGGTTTTTAATAAGATCATGAGAAATTTGGAAAAAATAAAATATGAAACGGCTGTCCTCTTTTCGGGAGGAATTGATTCCCTATTGACTGCGGTTCTTTTAATGGAACGATTCAAGAAAGTTCACCTTATCACATTTGATAAAGGCTATCTGGAATTTGGGCTGAAAAACAACCTCGCCAACATCGCGAAGCTCAAGCAGGCTTACGGAAAAGAGGCCATCAATCATGAAATTGTCAAGATCAAACATATTCTGGACAAGATATCCGTGAAGACTCTCAGAAAAGATTACAAAAATTATGGCATGGAAATCGCTTGGTGCGTTGCCTGCCGGATGTCCATGAATATCGGCGGGCTGATTTACGCTCTGGAGAATAACCTTTTCGGTTTCGCCGATGGTTCCAACAGGGAGCAGGTTCCCGGGAGGGAAAATCTGACAGCGACAGCTGAAAATTTCCCGGGCGTCGTTGACAAGATGAAAGAGTTCTCTGCTCAATATTATGTCGATTTCCTGACTCCGTCGTATGAAAGCGGATCCCGGGAAGAAAGGCGCCAAAAGTTAAGTGAACTGGGGTTTGCCATAGATTTTCTCAGCTTGGATAAAGGGAAAGGCATAAAAGGGATGTTGACCAAGAACTTCTTTAAAAGAGAGCAGCCCTTATGCCTCTCGGGCTGGTTGATACATTGGAAGAGAAACCTGTTCGGCATACCTGTCCGGCATGATGAGAATAAGACGGTTGATTATGTGGAACGGAAACTGGACAAAGTAGCAAAGACCATCATCGAAGAATATTTTGAAAAGAAAAACATAAACCTTAAAAGCTTGATCGAACAAAGAAAAGCCTGGAAGGACGCATCAGCCTGACAGTCGGTTCCATGCACAATCATATTTCAGTTTTTTCTTCTGCGTGATCCGGACTTCCTGGATGAGGATTTCGAGGAGTGGTGGGAAATTGCGACCTGCCGCTTGAGCTTACTTTAGTTCGTTTTTTTTTGTATAATAAAAGCTTAAATATACAGTTTGGTTTTAAAGGAGTTTTGATTGAAGATGGAAAAAAGAAGCATCATTTTTTTCGCATTAATCCCTGTGTTGCTGGTCCTGCTGACTGGAGTGTCGGACTCTGCCAAGAAAGATCTGAAGACCAGCCAGGCTAAAATAACGGCCGATGCCGGGGAATGGAGCGAACCCGTCTATATCTCCAAATCCCCTCAGGATAGCGCTTTTCCCAAAGTCACGGCCAGTGAAGAGGGCATAGCCTATGCCATGTGGAGTCAGGAGAGCGGCGGGAAGGCGGTTTTCTTTGCCACAAACGAAGACGATGAGTGGTCAGTGCCGGAAAACATTACAAGATCCATGGTCAGAGTCCGGGAAGGTCCCTGGCCTGAGCTCACTCTGGATGCGGAAGGGAACGTTTTTGTCATTTATACAGCTGTTACAGACGGAAATTATGAAGTCGTCTATACTCGCCGGAAAGGAAAAGTCTGGGGTCCGCATGAGAATGTTTCAAGAACTCAAGAGGCAGGCTCGACATCCGCCACGCCTATGGTCGACCCTAGAACCAACGATTATTTTGTCCACTGGCAGGACGACATCGACCGTCCCACACCCGAGGCTTTCTACTGGAGAACATATGTTCGGTACAAAGAAGGAGGGGAAGGATCCTGGATCGGAGCGGGAGGAATCGGCGATGAGTCGGGGCGGGATTACGGCCCCGAGGCCGCCATGGACATAAACGGTGCCTTGTATGCGGTTTGGGGGAACCGAAGAGGGGGATTTTCGAACGTATTTTTTGTTGAGAGCAAGACTCCAAAAATCAATTCGAGCTACAGTGCCCCCCTGGACTTATCGGGAAGTTCAGGAATCGATTTCGCCGAGCCGCAGATTGCCGTCGACAATGCAGGCAATGTCTATGTAGTCTGGCAGCAGATGAACCAGGGCAATCTCGAGGTTTTTTTCAGAAAAAGGATCGACGGCGAATGGATGGAAATTGAGAACGTCTCCCAGACAGAAGGCCGGTCGGAGCTGCCGACGATCGGTGTTGACCGGGTAGCGGGCAAAGTGTACGTAGCCTGGTCCGATACCACCTCGGGCAAATGGGCTATCTATTTAAGAGAATTCGACGGGGAAAAATGGAAGGACATCGAGAACCTCACTCAATCCTCACCGAAATCCGCCAGGCCGGATCTCTATTGCGACAGCGGAGGAGGCGTCCATCTCGTTTATTTGCAGGAGGTCGGTAATTGGAGAGTCTTCTATCAAAAAAAGGAAGGCGTGTATGACATACCATGCTATCCCCCTCTGAATGTAACTATGAAGACAGGTATCGAGTCCGGTTCGTCACCATCAACGAAGAAAAATACCGTGATGTGGGATGAAAATCCTGAGAATTCAAAGCACAAGGAACTGTATTACGTGATCTACAGGAAGGAAATCGGGCAGGACGACAGCCAATACGAAACCATCGCTACGGTTTCCGGCGACATTTTCACCTATTCCGATACAGGTCTCCCCACCACCAACAAATATTGGTACCGACTTAAATCCCTCAACAAATGGGGATCGGAAAGTGAAGAACCGTCCAATGCCGTGACTGAACAGTGGATGTGGCCCGTAAATGAGATCTCTCTCCAGACTCAATACAACAGGTTCCTTTTCTTTCAAGAAAAGATCAACACGCTTTCATGGTCGCCCCGCGCTTTGAACGACGCTGTCGTCATCGATAAATACGACATCTACCGGAAAAAATCCTCAGAGGACAATTCCACGTATCAACTCGTTTCGTCAGTTCAGGCGGATGTCTTTACTTACAGAGAAAGAGAGCTTCCTTTAAACGAAAAATTCACCTACAGGATATTTGTCGTAGATATTGACGGGAATCAGAGCCCCCCGTCCCGAGCTGTCATAGAGGAATAGACGTCGCTCGACCCGCTTGCTCCATGCAATAAAAATAGCCCGGCACACCAACTGCAGGATTTGAAGAGACATTATATCTACCTTCCGCGGAGGATCGGCTTTTCGGATTCGAAAGAGAGGAGGAAGCCGATACCGAAGAGGTGTTTTATCCTTTGCTCCTTCTTAACCTATATAATTAATAAATATCGTAGGTATTATCAAGTTATTATTGGGCAGAAAGGAAGACGAAATTTCATCCGTTGCCCGTGTCCCCCCATAAGTGGAGGCGGGTATTTTTTGTATGCAAAGTAAGAACGGAAAGTTCGTCTCTTCCGAAGGGTGGAGAATTAAGATTTTTTTGACAAAAAATATAGGCAATGCTATGATTTTACGGAAATTTCAATGACGGTAACAATCATCATCCCGACTAAGAATGAAGAGAGGACTATAGAAAAAATAATAGCCAGAGTCAAAAAGTATGGCGATGAGATTCTCGTCGTCGATGGGCACTCCGGTGATAAAACGAGAACGCTTGCTGAAGAGCATGGAGCCCGGGTCGTTCTGGATCACGGGAAGGGAAAGGGAGATGGAATCAGGGTCGGGATTCAAGAAGCGAGGGGGGATATTATCGTATTTATAGATGCCGATGGTTCTCATGACCCCGATGATATCCCCGAACTGATAAGACCGATTCAGGAAGGGACAGCGGACCTGGTCGTTGGGTCCCGCGGGAAAGGGGGGAGCGACGAGCTTCATGGTGATGTGGAGAAATTATTGCGTATGATCGGGAGCGATATTATTCTTATCGGCATTAACAAAAGATGGAAAGTGCATCTGACTGATAGCCAGAATGGATACCGGGCGATAAGGACAGATGTTGCCAGGCAATTGAACTTGAAAGAGAATATCACCACTATCGAACAGGAAATGACCATGAAATGCCTGAAGAAGGGCTTTCGTGTGGATGAGGTCCCGACACACGAATACATGAGAGAACACGGGGAATCCGTTATACGGCTAAAAAAGGTCTGGTTCCGCTATATCTGGAGTTTCCTGAAAAACTTGATTTAAATTGAAAATCCTTCTTCTTAATCCCCCTTATGCCTTTAAAGTTGTCAGAGAAGGACGCTGTCAACACGAAGCTGCCATATGGGATTCTGTCTATCCCCCTCTCTCGTTAGCCACGATCGCTTCCTATCTGAGGGATGACCACGAGGTCAGGATTGTCGATGCCATTGCTGAGGAGATGGATGGTTCTTCTCTTATTCGGGAAATCGAAGCGGATAAAACAGATTTGGTCATTGCTTCTGTCTCGACACCGACAATCAAAGATGACCTAGACATTCTAAAAAAGCTTAAAAGTTTATCCCCGGCAAAAATCGCCATATTCGGTGTGCATGCCACTTATTTCGCGGAAGACCTCATTCGGGAGGACTGCATCGATTACGTCATTCTTAACGATCCCGAAATCCCTGCAGCCCAAATTGCCTCGGGAAAAAAGGGAAATCTGGAAGGAGTCGTCACGGAAATCGACGGAGAGATCATTTCTGTGCCTCCGCCTGCAAAAAAAATTTCCAGCTTCCGCATACCTTCCTGGGATCTGGTCGACCTTACGAAGTATAAAATCCCGATTAAGAGAAAGAGCTATGTGCTTGTTTCAACCGCCCGCGGCTGCCCTTATGATTGTTCTTTCTGTGTTGTTCCTTATTATTACGGAAAAAGAATCCGGTACAGAGAAGTGGATGAAATCATAGAGGAACTGAAAGCCGTCTCCAAATTTGTGGATAATGTCTTTTTTCATACAGATTTGTTCACCTTCAAAAAGGATTATGTTTTGAGCCTCTGTGAACGGATTTGTCAAGAGTCGCTCGGCATTGAGTGGATTTGCAACAGCAGAGTGGACACATTTGACAGGGAGATGGCCGACGCTATGAAAAAAGCAGGTTGCTGGATGGTGTCCTTCGGAGTTGAAAGCGGAAACCAGGAGATATTGGATCTGTGCGGTAAGAGGATCACTTTAGAGCAATCAAAGAAGGCCATTCAAATTTCGCACGAAGCGGGGCTCATTTCGATCGGCCATTTCGTGCTGGGTTTTCCGGGCGAGTCGGGCGATACACTCCGGCAAACAGTCCGGTTTTCCTCCGCAATCGATCCCGATTTTGCTGAATTTTACATCGCCACACCCTTCCCGGGCAGCCGGCTTTTTGAAAACGTCAAGAAAAAAATCGAGCTCGATTGGAATGATATACGGTACGACCACGATCCCTATGACACCAACTTCGATTTAGAAAAGATCAGAAAAAGCGCCTATTTCAGGTTTTATCTCAGGCCGAAAAAAATAATGAGATTTATCCGATTGTTCGGATTGGGCAAGATCTTTGCAATGGGCACATCCGCAATCCGTTTTCTCCGCTCGTTTTTAAAACATTCCTGAAACAAACTTTGTTGTCCTTGGCTACTTAGAAGCACTCAATCGCTATTTGGATTTTAGGGCGATTTTGAGAGAACTGCGCAAGGGTTTATATCCCTTGGATGGAATGAAAATCCTTTGAATATTTTTGCCGTCTTTTCTTAAATCGAATACCATTGAAAGCGGGGGATGTGATCCGGTAAACACGATATCCATTCCGCTGACATTATTGGAAATGTCGGAGGAGAATTCGATACTATCTTTTCCATGGGATACATTGAGGGAGTCGGTATTGTCCGGATATGGGTCTACGCGCAATAGCACCTTGTCCAAATCTCTTTGATTGAGGAAGCTGATCCTTCCTGAAAAGTGGCGTCCTCGCTTGCTTCCCCATCTCAACCGGCAGAAATGTCTGCCTTTTTTCAGGTAATATCCGTCTAGAGCCGTCAGCGCTCTCCTTGAAGTGGAGTCACTTGTAAACAACCTGTTCAAAATCTTCCAAACTTGAGGATTTTTATTTTTCTTTTCCAAACCCTTTAAATAGGATCCAACCGCACTTCCGATATCGCCTTCCCAATACGACAGATTAGCCCTGCGGATTGGCTTGTTTACTATATCGATGGAGGAAAAAACATAAAAGTTATGAATTTTTTTTGCGTAAAAGTAATGTGACGTAATGTAAGCGAAAATTTCGGGCATTTTAGGAAGCCAAAATCTATATTCCCATTGCCTGAGAAATATGATTTTTGGCTTATTTTTCATGATTTGGTTCAGAAACACCCTCCTTCTCTTAGGAAAATAAGCAGGGATTCTTCCGTTATCGAATTCGGTCGCATTCTTTCTGTCCGATAAGAAATATATCGGGCTCTCTCCGAAGCACAATATCCGGTCATCTGGTGCGGTATTTTTGCTGATATAATTCAGGATTTTTGTGTAGGTTACGGCTTGACGAGCAGGAGGCTGGATTTTAGCTCTCTCCGTCCCCCCAATTTCCTGATGCTGGTCGAATCTTAGTGAAATGCTTCCTCCGTCATACTGTACCATTGCATGGCCCCTGCAGCTGTAGAGTACCAGGAATATCTGGATCGAAAGGGCAAGGACAAAGACCGCGGAGAGAGCGACAACTTTAAGGGGAGCTGCGAAATTTTTTTTCTTATGAATTCTCCTCGATCTTCGGAATATGAGATATATCAGATAAGCCCATAAAATGTGAATCAGTGCACCGCTTTGAGGCATTCTGAATTCATGGGTCCAGTGCCAAATATGAGTGAATGAAAATATCGAGAGTATCAAAATGGATGCAAGAGACAAGTTGGATATTTTTTCTTCTGCGTGCGGTATTAAAAATTTTCTGAGGAGAATCATAAATAACGTCGCGAAGAGGATAATGGCAAAATAGGAGAACGACAGGCCCAGGGCAGTATCTTTGATCTCTATGGGCCACTTCAAGAAAATAAGAGGCGACCTGAAGCGAAAAGACTCAATATGACCTAATTGAACAGTCTGGTAGATACCCGAGACAAGATCGGCAAGTCCGTCCCTAAGCCAGTAGAGGATGACCATGGGGAGGACTCCTGTAAAGACCGAACAGCCGAAAATCATTCCTTTTTCCAATATAGCGGCAATCCTCTCTTGTTCCGCAATCCCATAAAGAAAAAGGATAATGCCGGCGGTTATAAAGCTGTAACCGGCAAGATCTTCCCTGAAATAGACCGAGAAGCCTATTGATAAGCCGAGGATGATCAGGTTCCACTTTTTCGGCTTGGCGAGGTAGTTCAAGAGAAAGAAGATATTGAGCAATAAAATGGAATTGACGAATGCTTTCGTCCAAAACCCGGGAATTACGAGAAGCAGCAGAGACGGAATCAAGCTGAAAGGCAAGGGCATGATTCGTTTTGAGACATGGAAAGCGAGAATGTTTTTCATCGTGTGCAGAAAAACGAACAGCAGGCGCTCTACGGCTATGCTTTTGCCGAATGCGAGAAACCACAGAGCCAGTAAATAAAACCTTCCCATGGTGTATTGATGAAAGTCCTTCAGCGGCAGCTGCCCGTCAAGAACACGAAGGGCTCCGTTCAAAAGCAGCCCTTCATCGACATCGACCAAGAGGTATTTGTAATAGATTAAGTAATAAATAACACTTAAAATCCCGATGAGAACACTGATCAGGATGGGAATGAGGTGCCTATTTTTCGACAAATGAACTCTCCGGCAATTTTATTGGCTCTTAAGAGGCTTTATTTTAAAAGGGGAGAAGCGGAATTTCAATACGCCGCCTTAGAAAATCTCATTTCTATCTCGAAAATCACCGCCCTCTCCTGTATATAAAGGGCATCTTGTTTCATGAAAAGGGGGTTAGTCGAAAGAGGTGGAAATATCACCTCCGAATTCACCTTGAAGGGGGCTTGACGGCCTGCTCTGAAATTAGTAGTTTAAAAAAGGTGTTGAATATATTATAGTTAATGAAATCATATTTAACTTACATAAATAATATGAAAATTGCCTGGTCACAGAGAATGAGGAGATGAGGTGATGAGAAAAAGTGTAATCAAAGGCAAATCCATACTTTTAGTTCTCCTGTGTTTTTTCCCCGTCTTGATCTTCGGAAGCGCCATTTTTGACGGTCCGTCTGAGGAAAAAGATCCGGTGGCCAGTGCCCAGGCGGAGCTCCCCACCGCTATAAAGATATCCAGCTCGGGAGCTCGCTCGGCCACTCCGCTCGTAGTTGCAGATTCCAATGGTGCTGCCCATGTCATATGGGCGGAGGGTGTAAGCGCCCGGAGAAATGTGTTCTATAACACAAACAAGGGCGGCACATGGAGAAATCCGGTGAATGTCTCGCCGGATATCAAGCTCGGGGCATCGGGTCCTTGGCTGGACTTCGCCATAGATCCGGCAGACCGGCTTCATTATGTCTTGACCGCGGTTTCTCCCTATCCAAATTACGAGATTTATTATAAACAGTTCTCCAACGAAGAGTGGCAGCCCAGTGTCAATATTTCGGGTACAGCTCTTCCGGACGCAGGTGGTTCTGCCTGTCCTACGATTGCAGCAAGCCCGGTGAATAACAACTGCTATGTTGTCTGGTATGATGACATCGATGACCCGGACCACTGGCGGCTCTATTTCAACAGCGGGAAAGGAAATGATTGGAACCGGTCCAGCGCATTGCCGCTAGGCGGAGGAACGTATATTCCTGAAATCGATGTCGACGACAGCGATACGGCTCACTTGATATGGATTCAGCGGCGTAAAGGAACATCTGTCGTATATTATTCCTTCAATTCCAATCCTCCTGATACTAACAAATGGACCTCGCCTATGGGGATCTCGGGAGAAACCCGGCAAGAATGGTGTGACCCCGATATCGCCGTGGATGGACAGGGGAATGTTTATGTAGCATGGATACATAACAAAGACAACAACCGTGAAATCTATGTCAGAAGAAGGATCAACGGCAAATGGGGCGAACTGGAGAATGCTTCCAAGACCCCGGGTTCCTCAATGTTTCCGCGCATTGCTGTGGATAAAAACAATGGAAATGTCTATGTCGTGTGGCAAGAGAAAGTCAATGGGAAATGGCAGATTTATTTCAACAACGCTCAAGATGGCAAATGGTCTACGGCGACCAGGATAACGAACAATTCTGCGGACTCGGTAGAGCCGGATATCTTTGTGGACAGATCGGGAGAAATCCACGTCGTGTATTCCGATAATTCTTCAGGAGGCTTCAATATTTGGTATGTGAGCAGCTCCGCGATGGGGGATGTCATCACTCTTACCTATCCGCCGCTCGGCTTGAACATGAATACTGTACTGGAGGGCGATTCGGGATCTAAAAAGAATATATTGAAGTGGAAAAAGAACCCAAACAACGACAACGAATATGTAAAAGAGTACGCGATCTTCAGGAAGCTGGCCTCCCAGGGGGTAAGCGCTTATGACCTCCGGGCAAGAGTTTCCAAGAGCACATTCAGGTACGAAGACTCGGGTTTGTCCGCAGACTACAAATATTCTTATGTCGTTGCAACTGTCAATAATGACGGAGACCAAAGCGATTATTCCAATGAAGTCGTGGAACCTTTGGCTTATCCTCCTATCAACCTTGCGACTTCGACGGATCTCGATAGCTCTATGACCAAAAAGATCAACACGGTCACGTGGAAACGAAATCCCCGAAATGGGAAGATCACGATAAAAAACTATCGTATCTATCGAAGAGAGGAGAAAAGTGATTTCTTTAATTCGATAGGAACCGTGTCCGGGAGCGCCGGTTCTTATAAAGACGATAATCTTTCTACTGGTAAAAAGTTTGTCTACCGCATTTCAGCGATCGACAAGTTCAATAAGGAATGCGAACCGTCCCTCCCGACCTTTGAGGATGATGTCTTTCCTCCCATAAAATTGGAGCTGAAAACAATCGTGAATACCGGCCTGTACTTCACTGAGAAAATCATTCGCTTGAGATGGAAAAAGAATCCATTGAACAATCCCGTCAAAGTTGTGAAGTACGTTGTTTACCGCAAGAAAGCCGAGGAAGCCGCATCAAGTTATAAGGGCCTTTTAGTCATTGAAGCCAATACTACGGAATTCTTCGATCGCAATTTATCTCAAGATGACAAGTATGCTTATGTTGTGACCACTGTCTGTGACAATGGTGCGGAAAGCGAATTCTCGAGTAAAAAGGTCGAGAAATAATCCCGATCCGCACCTTTTAACGTGCGAGAATCAAAACGCCCTTCTTGAGGATATCATACCCGAGCGTGAGTGCAACTCCAATCTCGGTCCCTCCTAAGTCGATACTGATGTCACCTTCCGTTGCCGTTGCGTTGACCAGTTTGATGTAGAGATTCAGCATTGCGAATTTGAATTGCGGGATTTTGAGATAAAGCCCCGCCTGGAAATGACTTCCCGTTGTTGATCCGGTTATCGTTCCCAGGATGTTTTCTTCCTTATATTTGTGGATGTCTATGCCGCCTCCGATGTATGGGGCGACGTATTTCGTGTTAAAGAAGAGCCGTGCAGCAAATGTGATCGGAGTGTTGCGGAATTTGGTCGTTTCGACAGTGGTGACTGAGGCGCCCGTTGCAGAATACATTCTTCCAGCAAAGGCCAAATCGAGCCGGAAATTCCCCGCGCGGAGGATGTTTCGTGAAAGTTCCAGCCCGAAGACAGGAACCGAAGTTTTGTAGATCTCCTGGAAGACCGGGTCGGAAACCTTGAAGCTTCCGATCGAAAATGCGAGCATGGTATTGACAAAAGTCTCGGAGACGGCCTTTTCCTTTTCAACTTTTTTCTCTTTTTCCGGCACCTTGACGGCTTCCGTTTTTTGTACAAGAGGGAATTTGATCAGAATTCCGTCGGCCACTCTTTCAATCTCGAAATCGGAGAGCCAACGCTCGCAAACAACCATGATACGCGCCGTCTCCGGCTCGACCCTGCTCACCCTGATTTCTTTGAGGCCCCATTCGTTGATGGCGGCAAAAGGCGTGGCCGAGATCTCTTGGACAGGCTCGATATCGATCGTCAACTGCGAGTACTTTTCGAGCCGAAAGGTCTTATAAGAGAAGTGGCCCTTTACGGCGATAGACACCTGAAGCTGATCCTCAATTTTTTCGTGGGTGATTGTTGTGAGTTGGGTGGTTGGTTCCGTTTCCGTGATAACCGGCGCCGGCATTTCTTCTTCTGTCACCTCCGGATCTACCAGCACACCTTCCGGGGCCTGGATTGATACCTGGATCCCTTTATCCGACTGGGTTATCTCGTAGGAGGGTTGTGTCTCAAGAAGATCGAAGACGACCCGCGCCGTCTGTGTCTGGAAGCGTCCGGTCCGGATACTTTTCACACCTGCGGTGTTGACCTCTTGTACGGCAGCAGCATGTATCTCGCCTACAGGAGAAAATTCCACGACGAGGCGCATGGGCTCTTCCAGCTCGAAATGTTGGTAAGAATAAGTGCCTTCGATTTCAATTGTTACGTCGAGTGTGTTCTCACCCCTCTGGATCTGAACGCTTTTGAAGACGGCAAGGTTTTCTTGAAATGTTTTTGCCCCTGCCATGTTCATCGAGAACAGGACCATGGTCACGATCATGACCGGCTTTATTATTTTTTTCAATTATCTGTCCCTCCTTGGGTGTTGTCTTTAGCTATGTTTGAGTTAGGTCCGATGATGTCGTCCTTTCGAACCAGAAATATGACATACTTGTAGCGTTGCGAATCTGCAATATCAAAATCCATATATCCCTGGCCGAAGATGTTGTGGTTGGGAAACACGATGGATCCGGCTATGCGACTCTCTGCTTGCGACAGCATGACTGTTTTAACGAGGCTGAATGTCGATATATTGGCATCGATTTCTGTCCGGTAAATTTCATAGGCCCGAAAATTGCTTCTATCGAAAAGCTTGGGGGAATGATTCCATGTGATATTGTTTGCTTCCTGAGTCGAACCCGGATACTGTTGAATGAGGCGTTCGGCCTTGAAGTTGATGACAGGAAAAGGAATCTGTTTGATCTCCCCAAACCAAGATTCCGTCATCACCTCGTAGCCTTTGATGCTCGGATGGACGTAGTCGTTGGAGAGAAGAGACGTCCAGCCGCCGTCGCTCTCCGGCCATGAGTAGAAGATTTCGAACATGTCGATAAAGGACACTTTGATCCTGTCGGCCAAATCCCTGATCAGGTCGTTCAGGCGGAAGATACGCTCTCTGAAGAAATCGACTCTCCACCTCTTGTCGTTTCTTGGAAGAATGGTGGTCAGCACCGGGTAGATATATTTTTCCCTGCAGATCTGGATCATCTGCTCGAGATTGAAGGCCGTGGTATCCATGGAGATACGCTTGAAGACCACATCGTTCGTTCCTTCCATGAGCAGGAAAAATTGGGCGTTGTAATTGGCCAGGACACCGCTCAGCCGTGCCAATCCCTGGCTGGTTACTTCCCCAGGCCAGCCCTCGTTTATGATTTGTGTCGGTCCGTAAGCATTGGTCAGCACCGCCTCCAGGCGGGGAATGTACCCCAGTTCGGGGGCCTCCTGATAATCGAGATAGCCGAAGGTGATGCTGTCTCCGAACCCGATGTACTGGTTTTCATCAAGCGACGTAGATTTGGGTAATGTCAGTCTATCGATTTTTTGGCTTGCTGCTTCCAGATTGAGGAGCTGGGGAAAGGATAGGAGTATGGACTGGATCTCGTCCTGCGATTGCCAGGTGATCCCCAGCTTGTCCGCCGCAGTGCTGATCATGGGGTGCGAGATTGTCGTCTTGAGGGTTCGATAGATTTCAAGCACGGGGCTCCATTTCCCAGAATGTTTGTATCGGAGACAGATGCGGCTTGTCTTTCCCTCGGTTTGACTCCAGACGTAAACAGGGATATTTCCGGAAACGAATGAGAGTGCGGGCTGGAGGTCGGCAGCATGGTTGTCCGTTACTCTTTCTACTGAGGACCAAGAACGGCCATCCCATGAAGCGGAATAGATTTCGTAATCCGATCCGTCAAAGGCACACCATGTCGCCAAAGGCAGTCCTTCCGGACCCAAGCCAACGTCGGGAAGAATTTGAGGGAATTGGGTGTCGTTGTCGAGTCTGCGAGCCGGTGTCCATTGGAGCCCGTCATAGAAGCTGAAGTATATACCGTCTCTGCGATCTGTGTTGCCGGTCCATACCACCCAGATGCGGTTGGCGGAATCGGTGACGATCTTGGGGTTGAAAGATCCCGCTAAGAGGCCGGAGTTGATCTGCCATGTTCGTCCCGAGAGTATGTCTTTCACGAGAATCCAGTGTGTTTTTTGAGTATAAAGTACCCATGTCACCCAGGGGTTATCGTTCAAGTCGAAAGCCAGGTCAGGTGAAAAACGATAGTCCTTTCCCTGACTGACGATGTGCTTTTCGACCACCTCGTTTTTTTCCATCAAGGAGAGCGAAATGATGCTGTTTTCGGTGCGGTCCTCTTCCCCGATTACCCAGAATCTGCCGGATCGGTCCATTTTGACCACAGGAGACAAAAGGGCTGATTTTGTCGGTAGGTTCCGGATACGGAGCTCTCCTGAGGCGGGGTCTTGTCGAGCAGCGCTCAAGCCCTCGTCCGCATTGTTGTACAGCAGTACCCATTCTCCGCTGCGGTCGAAGATCGGAGACGCCGAGTGTCCTTTGATGGATCTCTTCAGGAAATCCGTTTCCGCTTGTAGAAATAAGGGTGCCGACACAATCAAGAGAAGCCAGAATCGCCAATTTTTTTTCGCCATATCGAACAGACTTTATACCATAGTAGACCTATAAAATCAATCTTGTCATCCCTTGTGAAAGCTGTCTTTTCCCGAGAGAGAGCTGCCAATACAACAGAAGAAATTTAGACCGCCGCTGCTCACATCAGCGACATCGAAGTTCACGAATAAGGGGGTCAATGCTGTCCCTGAACTTCCGAACTCCCAGATAGGAGGAGTGAGGAATTTTATGTTCGGAAAGACAGAAGCCAAAGTCACATCCGGCTTTTTCTCAGACCCTTGGAATACATGTCTCGAGCAGTCCTTTGGTCCGTCCGCATGTTTGTCTTATCGGCAGGGCGATTGACAAAAGAGCCCGTGCTTTCTATAGTAGTACCATGTACAAAAAGCCTGCTTTTTTTCTGCTCGCCTCTGCCGGAGCTCTGTGCCTTGTCTTTTTTTTCACCGCCTGCCAACATCCGAAGGAAGCGGATGAAGGTCCTCCGAAAGCCGTCATTATCGGCCTTGACGGCGCGGGATGGAATCTGATCAACCCGCTCTTGGAGAAGGGTCGTTTGCCCAACATTAGGCGCCTGATGGAATCAGGAGGCCACGGTTTCCTGAAGACAGCCAGACCTGTCAAATCGTCTGTGGTCTGGACCTCCATCGCCACGGGCAAGACCATGGTCAAGCACGGCGTCCTCGATTGGAGCTACATCGATCGGAACGACATCGAAGTTCCCTATCGGCAAAGCGAGAGACGGACTAAGGCATTCTGGAACATACTCGGAGATATGGGATGGAGGGTCGGAGTCATCAACTGGTTCATCACCTACCCGGCCGAGCCGGTCAACGGCTATATGATCTCCGAGGAATTCCGGCATCTGGGCCGGAGGGATTTCTCTCAAGCCGATGTCACTTATCCTGCCTTGTTATTAAAGAAGCTTGAATTCACCCAGCTGAAAGACTCGGACTTCAAGTCCATTCTCGAAGAAGAGCACCTCCCCCTTTTTCAGAAGCACAGTTCAGCAGAAGAAGGAAAAGCGCTTCTGGTTCCTTTTTACAAAGATTTTGTATTCCAGGACAAGATCATCGAGAACGCCTCGCTTTACCTCTTCAAAAGGGATCCTGTGGATGTCTTTGCAACTTATTTACGCCTGATCGATGTGGTAAGCCATTTTGCCTGTGCCTATATAGACGAAAGCCTCCTGGCCAAGGGAACCGAGGAGGAGGAAAAACAGGGCAGCGTTTCTGAGACGACCTTGGCTTTGATCGACAAAAATTTCAGTGAAGTTATGGACCCTATTTACAGCTATTGTGATAAAGTCGTGGGAGAGTTTCTGGATATGATCGATTCCCGGACCACCCTCATCGTGGTTTCCGACCATGCCTTTGGATTCCAAAAGGGAGGATACGGACACGTGAAACTCCCTGAGATCCCACATGGAATCATTCTCATCAAAGGGCCCCATATCAAGAGGAATTACACGATACGCGATGCCAGCATCTTCGACATCCTGCCCACGCTTCTTTATGTGTTCGGTATGCCGACCGGTGAGGACATGGACGGTAAGGTGCTGACTGAGGTCTTTGATAAGAAATTTTTGAAGAAGAGTCCGGTCAGGTTCATCGCCAGTTACGAGGATGAGGGACGTGTGCAGCAATTGAAGCGCAGTCGGCAATTGGATGAAAAGCAGCTGGAAGAGTTCCGCGCCTTGGGCTACATCAAGAAATAGATCTTTCGACTCTCTTCTATTTTGTTTTCCTTGTGAATGAAAATGTTCAGGGAAATCTTCGCTCCAGTCGGATTTTTCACGCCATTCCTTCGCCTTCCTTCTCAGCCCTGCGGAACTCCGCACGATTATCTATTCTCAATCCGCTTATCACTGAGCTGCCCATGCAATACACGGCAGCTATACCGTGCTCACACAGTCCTCGGGTCCGACTCCGTCGGATTCCCTCGAAGGACGGCTCAGAAAGGCTAAATCCTCCAATGTCGCTCAATACTTCCCTGAACATTTTCATTGCAGCTCAAGTTTTTCATCTGGCATGAACGGCTGTGCGTTCGATCTGGGGAAAAGGACGGCTGTTGCCATGAATGTCATTTCTTGTGCCCTGTCTTCGCACCTGCCATGATGAATACGGATTCATAATCGAGTCCACAGCGTGAATCGGCTGCTGTTTCCGCGGCGGAACCAGATTTCTTGAAATAGGGGGGAGCGCCCGAATGAATTCAATCGCCCTGGTCAGGCGCCTGGCCTCTTTCCGGTAAGGAAGCGAACAGCTCGACAAACTGAGGTATGGAGATTTGCTCGGGCCGGAAATTCTTGGGGATGCCGATTCCCTGACAGATGCGTTCGAGCCTCTCGCGATCATACCCAGCCATCACTAGGTTGTTGATGAGCGTTTTTCTTCTGTGTCGGAAGGCGGTTTTCAGGAACAGGCTGAAGGACTCCTCGTTTTTGATGGGGAACAGGGGCTCTTTTCTTTTTTCCAGACGGACCAGTGCGGATTGAACCCGGGGCGGAGGTGTGAAGGCTGTGGGTTTGACCGAAAAACAGAGCTCGACTGAAAAATATATCTGGAGGCGTATGGACAGGGGGGCATAAGATTTGGTTCCGGGTCTGGCGCTGATGCGCTGCGCCACTTCCTTTTGGAGAAGAAAAACACATTTTTCGATCACTTCCTTCTCCTCCAGGACTTTGAGCAGGATGGGGGCCGAGATCACATAGGGGAGGTTGCCCACGATTTTAATCTTTTTTCCTTGCCCTTTTTGATCTTGAAAAAGGTCCCCGAACCGGATATCCAGCACATCCGCATCCAGGATCGTGAGGTTGTCCAAGTTCTTCGACCGGAGCCCGGGAATCAAAGCCTTGTCTTTTTCCAGGGCGATCACCCCTCCCGCCCCCAAGGCGAGGGGTATCGTCAGGACTCCCTTTCCTGCCCCAATTTCGATGATGAAATCTTCAGCCTCCGGGGAGATGACTCCGAGAATCTTTCTGAGGACAGACCTGTCCCTCAGAAAGTGTTGGCCCAAGGATTTGGTCTTGCTGCTTTTCATTCCCGGAAAGCCAGAAAAAATGAGTTTGGCGAAAAGGCTATCATTCTATCCCTTGAATCGATTCAAGCTGTCAGATTAATAAGCTTTTAAGTATCGACGGCCCAGGACTTTCGGAATGAACGTTCATACGGAGTGCCTGACATTGGCCTTTGTGTAGCGCTTTTTGAAAAACAGGGCCAT
>JAFGNQ010000197.1 GCA_016926925.1 Candidatus Aminicenantota bacterium | reverse complement strand
TGGAGGGCTCAGCTGTGCGGCCGCATTTGCCCGGCAGGGGTTCAAAACCCTCGTTCTCGAGCTGCACGACAAACCCGGCGGATATGCAACCGCCTTCAAGCGGCCCGGCGGATTTGTCTTCGATGCCTCACTTCATTCTACCGGAGCAGGAGAGAGGGAAGGAATCCGCAACCTCATTTCCGGTTTTCCGGAAATCACGGAAGTCGAGTTTGTCGAACATCCCAACCTCTACAGGGCGATTTTTCCCGACCACGACATTACCGTTCCCAACAGAGATCTTGAAGCCTATATCAAGCATCTCTGCCGGCTTTATCCGGAGGAAGAGCAGGGGATCAAAGGGATTTTTGAAGACATGAAAGGCTTAGGAAGGGATGTCGCAAAAATCTCAGCGGCGCAAGATCAAGTGGATATGTCCCGTTTTCCGAAAGAGTACCCGTATTTGTTCAAAGGCTTTAATAAAACATGGGGAAGCATGTTGGATGCGCGCGTGAAAGATCCGAAGCTCAAGGCTATCATCTCGGCGCAGTGGGGCTACTACGGCCTTCCTCCATCCAAGCTCTCCAGCTTCTACTATGCGCTTCCCGCTATCGGCTACCTTGAAGATGGGGGGTTCTATCCGGTCGGGAGGTCCCAGAAAATCAGCGATGCCTTCGTCAATTTTATCGTATCCAAAGGAGGAAAGGTCCTGCTGAAAACACCTGTGGATAAAATATTGACCAAAGATCATGCCGCTATCGGGGTGCAAACCGAGCAGGGTGCTACCTACACGGGCAAGGTTGTGGTATCCAACGCCAATGCTTTCGACACGTTCGGCAAAATGCTTGACGAAGGGGACTACTTGAAGGACCTCCATGCCAAGATGGAAAAACTGAGTGTAAGTTTTTCCTCGTTTCTGGTATTCCTCGGCCTGAACAAGGATCTTGTCAAGGAAGTCGGCATCAAGGACTCAGAAATCTTTTTTTTCCAGGGATACGATTTCGATGCCGACTATGAGGGTATGCTGAAAGCGGATTTTTCCAGTTCCGAATTCGGATTGTCAATCTACGACAATATTTACGACGGATATTCACCCGAAGGAAAGAACACACTCGGCATCATTGCCCTCCAGGGCTATGATCACTGGGAGCAATACGCGGAAGATTACTGGAAAGGAGACAAGGCGGATTACAGGAAAGAGAAAGAGAGGATGGCCGACATTCTGATCCAAAAGGTGGAAGAATCCTTGCTTCCCGGGTTGAGTCAATGCATCGCCGTCAAAGAGATCGGAACGCCCCTGACAAACATTCGCTATACGCGAAACTTCCGGGGAGCCGTTTACGGATGGAACCAGACTGTGGACAATTCCGTTCCACGGAGGTTTCCACACAAGACCCCCATCAAAAACCTGTACCTGTCAGGAGCTTGGACCAGCCCCGGGCATGGGTACGGAGGGGTCCTGTCAAGCGGTCTGGAATGTTTCGCCGAAATCATGAAAACCTGGTGAACGTTAAGTGGAGGAAAGAATGAAACGTATCCTGTTTTGTCTGTCAGTGTTTTTGCTGTTTGTGTCAATTCCTTTTACTGCAGCCTCTTCCGATTCAAGTCAGATCAAAGTGACCATCCTCTATGACAATTATGTTTATGCGGAGGGCACACAGGCCGATTGGGGATTCGCCTGTTTGATTCAGGGAGCTGAAAAGACGATTCTCTTCGATACGGGAACAAAAGATAACATCTTGTTTCATAATATTCGATTGTTGAATATGGATTCTTCAGAAGTGGAAGTTGTCGTCATATCGCATGAACACGGCGATCACACGGGCGGTCTTAAGGCGTTTTTAAATGAAAACAACGGAGTTGTCGTTTATTTCCCTAAATCCTTTTCCAAGCAGTTCTACCAATTTATAGAGAAAGCAGGAGCCGCATCCACTCCGGTAGACGAGCCGGTCAGGTTGTGTGACGGCGTCTACTCGACCGGAGAAATGAAAGGCGGGAGAATAGCGGAGCAGTCCTTGATATTAGACACGCATGATGGGTTGGTGATCATCACCGGCTGTTCTCATCAAGGTATCGTCAACATTTTGAAAAAGGCCAAATCCATGTTCGACAAACCCATTGACACCGTTTTTGGCGGATTTCATCTTCTCGAACACTCGGATGAGGCTGTGGCGGAAATCATCGCTCAATTTAAAGAGTTGGGTGTGTCCAAATGCGGGGCTACACACTGCACAGGAGAAAGACAGATCGGTCTGTTTAGAGAAGCCTACGGTGCGAATTTTGTCGAGATGGGAGTCGGGCGCGTCCTCACTTTTAAAAAATGAAAATGGAGACAACGGTTGTATTGGAGGAACGGGGTATTATTTCTAGGGTGGAGTGCCTTTTATGAATAGTGTGCGACATAGGATCGACAGTTTTATCGTCGAAGTGTTTGCTGCCGATTTAAAAGGCCTCCGAAAACGATGGGGCGACAAGGTGATCAAGCTCTTTTCTAATGGAAAAGAAGTCGGTCGGGCGGTCTTCGCTCTGGATAAAGCCAAGATTCCGGAACCCTATTTTTCGAACGGCATAATATATTATTTTGCCTCCGGGGGGCAATTTGAATCTGTGATGAAACTCCTGGATTCGCAAAGCCCCGTCTTCATCGTTTGGGAATCCGTTCGCGATCCTAAAGAACCGGGTGACGGCGATGCTTATTTCTGCACGGATCTTGTTAAAAGGCGGGGGGCGGTCCCTGATGTGCCGCGGCAGGGTTGAGAGGATTGCAGGGAATGTCTCTTGGGATGGGAGAGTGCTGGCTGTTTAGGGGAAATAAGCAAAAGGGGGTTTGAAGGAGGACGTAACCTTTGCCAGCCAGCCAACAAAGGACGTTTGAATTCATTATAGCACATATTACATAGATTTCATAGGATTTCTAAGATAAAAATATTTTTTTTTAAAAGCCGGCACTTATCGTTAGCCTGAAGGAAATCCCCTTGCTTTTCTTAGCCTCTGCAAAAATGGTTTATATAGAAAACTTTGCTCGTCCAGGCCACAGAGAAGCATAAAAAGCGGCTTGGTAACGGTCAACGCCAGAGTGTCTGGGGACAGGTGGTGCCGCATAGCGATATCCGTTGCGCCGATGGCTGCTTGAGGTATGTCAGGGTTTTCGAACGGCAGGAGCTCCATACAACCGGATCCGAAAGGAGCGATAACGGCAGGAGGATCACCCGGAGCGTTGTGATAGTGTGCCCCCAACATGAGGATGCTCAACTGGTCCGGGTTGACGAAAAAGGTCACGCTTTTGACATACTCCCATTGATCCGGCTTGAGAGGGCCCACAAACAAGTGAGGATGCTTTGCTCTATAGGGCTTGGACGCATCAATCCATTTTTCCATGAGCTCTTCAGAAGCCTTGAGACCCTCTCCTTCAACCAGGAATCTCAGAAATTCCTCCCTGGGGCGGCTCTCGATTCCACACATCCAATATCCCGCGCCTCCGCATCCGTAGTGATCTTTCGTGATGTGAAGAGTCTCTCCTCTCAGCCAGTTCTGGTAGAACGAAAACACGCAATCGCCGGGATTGGGTTTGATCAGCGGCTCGAATGGACGGCTTGCAGGGGCATCATAGAATCCGATTAAGGAAGTATCTAAATCAATTCTTTTTAATAGCTTTTCAGCGAGAGGTTGTCTTTCTTTCATTTTGAATCCTTATCTTATTTTTTTGCTCGTATAACAAGAGCATTCTTATCGCAAGGAAAAGCAGTCCCTATGCGCGGTTGGATCAATCTCCCTTGCCAAAAGTATTGGACATTATCGCTTCTCTGTAGTTAAAAATGCGCTTCAAATCTCTTCTCACCAAGAGGAAATGGATGAAGCATTCGGCTATGCCTCCGGGCACGATATATTCTACGTCGTCAGTCATGACAGTCCCGGCGCCTCTCCGTTCGAAGCGATGGCTATGCCTCCATCGAGTGTAAGGTCCGCGAATTTGAACATCGACGAACCGCAACGGTGCCTCCCACTCGGTAATCTGGGATCTCCATTTCATAGGAATGCCGTGAAGGCGGAGGGCGTAATCAATAATCGTGCCCTTTTCCATTTTTACAGGTGCGGGTGTGCGGATTTGGAAATGGAGCCAAGGGGGAGTTATCCGATCCAAGTTTTCCGCCCGGCTGAAAAAGTCAAACACTGTTTCTATGGATGCGGGGACGAAGCTCTCTCTCTTCAGTTTCCGGCAGCACTGTGCCACTCTCAACCTCCTGACCGTTTTGAATACGGATAAGAAAATAACAGGGCGTCCCGGAATGCATTTTGCTGCATGCACTCGAATCCCGGTTTGACAAATATTCTTCTTAGAACTATCATTTTTTCAGAAGTTTTGCCAGCGATACATGATACTTGAATCAAATATCTCAAACTGGGAGGTTTGAATGCCAAAAATGGACCAAGCTCAGGAATTGAATTGGGGCATGGCCTGTCACCTTGCCGCATTAGCGGGCTTTATCATTCCCTTCGGTAACATCATCGGGCCTTTAGTCATATGGCTGATGAAAAAAGATGAATCGGAATTTGTCGATGACCAGGGAAAAGAATCGCTCAATTTTCAGATATCCATCTGCATCTATGCCATCATCGCGGCTATATTGATCTTAATCATTATCGGGATATTCTTATTGATTGCGATCGGTGTGTTCGTTCTGGTCATGGTCATTGTCGGGTCCGTGAAAGCGAGCAGTGGTGAAAGATTCCGATATCCTTTGACGCTGAGGCTCATCCGGTAGTTCCGGATGTCGGAATTTCTCATGGCTCTTTCGAATTGAACAACTGATGATGTCTCTTCCGGGAAAAAGGAAAAGCCTTGTGTCGAAGCCAGGTATAAAAAGAGAGGATTTTCTATGAGTAGAATTTTGAAATTTTTCGCTTTATTCATTATCCTGGGAATCGTTCTCATCGGCGCCTATTTCCTCTATGAATCATTTAAGGGAAAGCCGTCCAAATCTGACCTAGAAGATTATGAGTGGACACTCGTCGACGAATACTATGTTCCCCGGGACCTTGTGGAAGATTTTATCCAGCAAGATGCATCAGCTAAAGATATCTTGCCTGTATCCATCAGAAACTATGGTAATGACAAATCCATCATGAAGCGATTCAGAGGATCTCGCTTTGCCGGGCCAACGGAAGCGCAGCTTAAAATGATGTTCAAAGGACTGGAGGATTGGAAACTCGTGGACATAAAGTACAAAAATGACAAGGAGAGGGAAATTCAAAGAACGGTTCTCTATGTCTATTACAATGGAGAATGGAGTGTGGGGGATAGTGGAAAATTAGTGCAATAGGCTGAAACCTATGCACAGTATTTCACCAGATCTGCCGAGTCTGCATAGAGAACAAGATAACGCTGAGAAGCGGTAAAGGCGATTCTAGAACAAGAAGGAGTCTTTTATGGCACTTGTTGCATGTCCGGAATGTGGGAAGTCGGTGAGTGAGAAGGCCAGGTCTTGCCCTAACTGCGGCTATCCTCTTAAAGCTGGAAGCGGATACTTCGCAGAAGGAGAGAGAGCTTCCATCGGTTACGAGTACAAGTCCAGCAAAACTCTTTTCGGAATGCCCCTTGTTCATATCGTTTACGGTCCAAGTTATGGAAAGATACTGAAGCCAGCAAAAGGATTCATCGCCATCGGTAATGTCGCCATCGGAGTTATTTCTATTGGAGGAATTGCCATAGGGTTGATTTCGCTCGGAGGGATCGGCCTCGGGTTGGTTTGCCTGGGAGGAGTCGCTCTCGGCATTCTCGGGGGAGCAGGAGGTCTTGCAACAGGTTATATTGCCATCGGAGGCGTCGCCATCGGGACATACGCGATAGGAGGCGTAGGTATTGGTGCGCATACGCTTCAGAATGATCCGCAACTCAGAGAATACATTCAGTCTTTGATTAAAAATGTCGGCGGGCTCTGAGTTCGTCACAGTTCGTTTTCTTCGAGATCCCGTACCCTTCCCATGCGACTCGAACGGACGAGAGCCTCGCTCGACTTCGTTATTTCGATTGCTCTGTCACGAAAAAGGAAATGTATAGGTCTCCTTTTAAAAGAAGGCAATCTTTGCTAGATTAGACTATAGACACGGAAAACGACGGGAGTCAAATGAGAAGACTGAATGGAGATGAAAATATGAAAATCAAAACGGGGATTTTTATCGTCTGGCTCGTAATTTGTGCGTCCTTGTCTGCGGCTTCGGCAATAGAACAGGGTGAGGAATTCAAGATCTTCCAGACGGATCAGAGAATGAAGGTTGACGGAAAACTGGATGATTGGAGAAAAGTCGAGGGGATTCCGATTGTAAAAACTCCGGTCGACAAAATCGTTGAGCCTTCCTCCGATCTCACTGTCACGGCTTTTTTTTCTTTCGATACAAAAAATTTCTATGCGGCCGTAAAGGTCCGCGATGACATGCTTGAATATCCAAGCCGGAGCTGGCGCTACGGAGATGGATTTTATCTCACCTTTCTCGATCCTTATAAGGGCGAAGAAAGCGATCGTTTCTATACATTCGGCTTTTCCCGGGAGGAAAAACAGGATGTCAAGGTTCTTGTCAATAAAGACGGAGAATACTTTCCCGCTTTGGAGATCAACGATATTGAATTAGCCATCGAAAGAGATGAAAAAAAAGGATCTATCGTCTATGAGCTTGCTATTCCATGGGAAACAATTCCACCTCTTATGCCTTTTATCCATGATGAATGGGAAATCAACCTCATATACATCGACCGCGATCAGGGAAAAAGAAAACAGGTCCTCCAACTTCATGCGGATCAGGCCTATGACACCGAAATTACAAAATTGAGAAAAGGCGCCGTTGTCCGGTTTGAAAAACATGTGCCCCAATATCCCGAACTTCAAGCGACATTCAATGCAACGCATTTTTTCAATGATGATGAAAAAATACTAACCCTGGCGATCAATTCGCCGATTGACATGACGAACTGGAAAATCAGGTATGAATTAAGCTCCGCCAAAAAGAATCTCTCTTTCAACGAAGACCTGGCCTTCAAGAAGGGAATGAATTTTATCAAACACAAAGTCGAGAATCTGGAGGAAAGCTCTGGGACATATGTGCTGAGCCTTGCTGTCATCGATGACGCCAATTCTCTGAAATTCAGGTCCGATCACAGTTTTTTTGTGGTCAATAGGGAGGAATTCCAAGAATTCAAAGCGAAGTCTGTTGAGGCTAAAAAGTCGGAATCTTACAAGGAGGACGAGATATTCAAAGCCAGTCTGCCAACCTATGAAATCAGACTGGAGTGGTTGGAGGAGTTCATGGAAGACGCCCAGCCTTTTGCCGACGTTCACCCTTTGCAGCTATGGATGGAGGAGCTGGAGTCACTGTCAAAAAAAATCGAGGAAGGGAAGCCGTCGCTGTTCCCCCCCGGTCAAATCGTACGCCTGGCGCACAGATCTTCTATTGACGGTACGCTCCAGCCTTATTCGATTTTCGTGCCGCCTACATACACAGGGCAATACTCCATTCCTCTTTTCGTTACGCTCCATGGAAGCGGTGTAGACGAGAGGAACACGATCTTCTATGCGGCACGGCTGACATCCAGGAGAGGTCATTTCATCATACTCGCACCCAGGGCTAGAGGCCTCTCGGACTGGTATCTCGG
>JAFGNQ010000196.1 GCA_016926925.1 Candidatus Aminicenantota bacterium | reverse complement strand
TTACCTGGAATCCCAAACTGGATCCGCCCACGGATGATCCGCCCTGTCTGCAGCGTGTTTGGGGACGCCTTTGTGAAGATGGGACAGGGGGATATGTTTTTAACATGAACACGCACTGGAGAAGCCGTGATTTGTTCAAGGCTTGGTTCGAGAATGTGATTGCCCTGACAACACTCATGCGAAAGATCGGCGATGGCATTGCTGAAAGGACGGGAAAAACGGTGAAGCTGGGGAGGTACGTGGATATCAGCGATTCCCTTCACATATACGGGTCTTATTTCAGGGAGATCGAAGGAGATCCTGAGAGGGGAATCAAATGCTTTTTTGAACGGCTGGAAAGCCGGTCTTATGACGACAGAACCTGGGACTCGAGTTTTGTCAAGCCTTTCTTTATTGATGACGGCATTGGAAAGGGATTGAAGCCGATGCTGGCGAGGGAAAAGGATATGCCGGCCGACGTCCGGAAACTTGTCGAAGAAGAACTTCGCCGAATGCAAACGGATAAATACATCGTTTAACCGGAGGTGCAGCTGTTCTTTTGCGGCTGTTTGCGACAATTCCATAGGCATCGTGCCCGGTCAATCACGGATAAGAGATTGGCTTAGGCTCTAAAAATCAAAGGGGATTTTCCTTTCGACACAACCTCTGCCCGTTTCGTGGAGAAGTGTCTCCGGAGAATACGGTGCCGACATTAAAATAAAAAAATTATTGACAAATAATATAAATTACTATTTAATAATACTATGCAATTAAATACAGAAGCCGAGAAACTTGATAATTTCAGGCTGGAATGTAAAAAACATGACCTGAAGATAACCCCTCAAAGGATTGCCATATACCGCGAGCTTCTGAAATCCGGCAGTCACCCCACCGCGGATGAGGTCTATCAAGCTCTGAAGGGTGATTTTTCAAATATATCATACGATACGGTCAATCGAACACTGCTGTCCCTGGCGGAAATCGGACTTATCGATGTGGTCAAGTCACCCGGGGGACCGAGACGCTTTGACCCGAATACCCAAACCCATCACCACCTGCACTGTCTGAAGTGTGGAAAAATCATCGATTTCTTCAGCGAGGTCTGCGATGAACTCAAGATTCCCGGTACGATCGGAGATGAATTTACCGTAGTAAGCAAGAGAGTGATCATTAACGGAATTTGTAAAAACTGCCAGAGCGAGCGAAAGGCTCGATAGCTTAATATAAAAATAAAAAAGGAGACAAAAAATGGGAAAAACCGAAGAAAACATCAAAGCGGCCTTTGCCGGTGAGTCACAGGCTAGAAACAAGTACACGTACTATGCCGAGGTTGCCAGACAGGAAGGCTATCACTACATAGCCAAAATATTCGAAGAGACGGCCTTCAATGAGAAGGAGCATGCCCGGGATCATTTCAAGCTTCTCAAGGGCATTGGATCCACAGAGGAAAATCTGCAGGCTGCTGTCAGCGGAGAAAATTATGAAACCGTTGAAATGTATCCTCAGTTCGCCAAAGAGGCTGAGGAAGAGGGCAACAAAGAAGCTGCCCTATTGTTCAGGATGATCGGCAAAATCGAAGAAAAGCACAGAGAACGGTATAAAAAACTGCTGGATATGGTTAAAAACGGGAACGTGTTTAAAAGAGAGCAACCCATAAAATGGAAATGCAGCGTCTGCGGCTTCACTGTCGAAGGAACGGAACCTCCGCCAAAATGCCCGTCCTGTAAAAATTCTAAGGAATACTACGAGCCGGCAAGCCTGGATTTCTAAAGGATCGTCATGGCCACCTACAAATGCTCTGTCTGCGACACTGTCTTTGATGAGAAAAAAGAAGGCAAAAAGTGGGAAGATCTCACTGGTGATTGGGCGTGCCACGTATGTGAGTCAGGAAAATCCCTTTGGTCCAAAGTAACCGAGCGAACATCGGCTCAGGATGTGTCTGAAGGAGTCCCGGCGGAAGCATCCGGGACTCCCGATGATTACAAACGGTTGGCTGATGATTTTGAAGGCTATATGGCGGATATCCATGAGATGGCCGAAACAGGAAAATCGATCATCGAGCCCATGCGGACCCGAAAATCCGTTCCCTCGTGGGATGATATTCTCATCAAGGGCGCCCAGTTGGCAAAAACTCCCCTCGACCACGATGCCCCCGTAAACACGGAAACAGTCATCGGCCCAAGAGCCAAACTCCCTTTAGTCATAGCAACGCCGATCTATGTCACGCATATGTCCTTCGGGGCGCTGTCCAGAGAGGCCAAGCTTGCCCTGGCTAAAGGAAGCGCGGAAATGAAGACCGCCATGTGTTCCGGAGAGGGAGGGATCCTGCCGGAATCTGTGGCCAACGCCTATAGGTACATATTTGAATATGTCCCCAATCGATACAGCGCAACGGAAGAAAACTTCAAAAAAATCGATGCCGTAGAGATCAAGATCGGACAATCTGCCAAACCCGGTATGGGAGGTCATTTACCCGGCAATAAAGTGACCAAAGAAATCGCAGAGATCCGGGGGTTCGAGGAAGGAAAAGATATCATCAGTCCTGCACATTTCAAAGACATCCCGACACGCGAGGCTCTGAAAGCCAAAGTGGAGTGGCTTCGAGAGGCATCCGAAGGCAAGCCTATCGGCATAAAATTCGCTGCCGGAAACGTCGAGGCGGACCTGGAAGTCGCCCTGTTCGCCGAACCGGATTTCATTACGATCGACGGAAGGCCCGGTGCTACAGGGGCTTCGCCCAAATATGTCAAGGCAGCGACTTCTGTCCCCACAATGTTCGCCCTCTACCGAGCGCGGAAATATCTCGATGATCACGGGATAAAAGATGTCACATTATTGATAACCGGCGGCTTCCGGATCTCAGCTGATTTTGCCAAGGCTTTGGCTCTGGGAGCAGACGGCATAGCCGTCGGAACCGCCTCCCTGATGGCTATCGGATGCCAGCAGTACCGCATCTGTGACACAGGGAAATGTCCCATGGGAATCACCACCCAAAACCCTGAGTTGCGGGCGCGTCTGGATGTCGAAAAATCCGCGCGGGGACTCGCCAATTTTTTCCGGGCTTCTACCGAGGAACTCAAGGATTTTGCCAGGTTGACGGGAAATGACGATGTCCACAAGCTATCCGTGGGAGATCTGTACACGTACAGCCCTGTGATAGCGGCCCATACCTCGATAGAACCTGTCTGAAAACCGCTTTTTTTCTTGAAGAACCTTCCGTTTTCTGCCATAAAGTATAATTGATGTCTTGGTATTTATTTGTTTATCGGAGGAGGGCCAATGAGACGCTGTAAAGCTTTGAGTGTGCTTGCGTGTGTTGTTGTCGCGATTTTAGCAACTCAAATCCCTGGTTTATCCGGCGAACGGACCGTGCTGCGGGCCGACCGTATGCTGGAAGTCGTGAATGGCTTGATTGTTAAAAATGCCTATATCGCTGTTGAAGGTCAGAAAATCGTCGGCGTCGGAGATTCGCGGTTGGCAGAAGGAGCCAAGGTTGTGGACCTGGGTGACATGACAATCTTGCCGGGATTGATCGACATGCACGTCCACCTGTCTTACGATATCGATCCCGGATTCATTTACCGGGTTTTGCAGGAGACTGCAGCCGATGATGCTTTCAGAGCGGGGCGCAATGCCCGGCGCACGCTCATGGCCGGGTTTACAACGGTTCGTGAGGCCGGTTCCCGCGATTTTGTGGATGTGGCGCTGATGCATGCCGTTGACAGGGGCATGGTCGAAGGCCCCTGGATTTTTCCCTGCGGTCACGGCATAGGAATTACCGGGGGGCATTCGGACGAGAGCGGCTACCAGCCGGGAATTCTTGAAAAAGAACCGGAGTTCGGGATTGCCGACGGCCCGGAAGAATGTCTTCGGGCTGTCCGCTATCAAATCAAGCACGGTGCCAAAGTCATCAAAATCATGGCGACTGCAGGCGTCCTCTCTTTCGAGGAATCGGTGGGCGCCCAGCAATATTCCTATGAGGAGATGAAGGTTATAGTCGAGGAAGCCTCCAGGCACGGCCTCAAAGTTTTTGCCCATGCCCATGGAACCGAGGGGATTATCGCCGCCGTTAAGGCCGGTGTGGCCTCCATCGAGCACGGTTCCATGGTCAACGATGAAGCATTGAGTCTCATGAAAGAAAGGGGCACTTTTCTCGTGCCCACGTCCTACTTGAGGGATTCCATAAATCTGGATGTTCTGCCGCCCAAACTTCGATCAAAGGCCGAATCCATTCTTCCGGCTGCAAGAGAGAACCTGCGCAAGGCCATCGCCTCCGGAGTCAAGATTGCTTTCGGCACGGATGCGGCTGTTTTTCCCCACGGGGATAACGCTAAAGAATTTGCCGTTTATGTCAAACTCGGTATGGCTCCAATCGAGGCCATCCGGACCTCAACGCTCAATGCCATCGATCTTCTGGGCGTTAACGATCGCGGGGTCATAGAAACCGGGCGGCTGGCCGACCTGATTGCCGTCAAGGGGAATCCACTTCAAGATATCACCGTCCTCGAGGACGTCCCGTTTGTCATGCATGGCGGGAGAATCGTGAAACATCAATGAGATGTTCCGATTCAAAAATCACGAGAACAAGGGAGAAAAGCATATGAAAACTGTACGCATGGAAGAAATGAATTGGCCGGATATCAAAGAAGCGATCGAAAAGGGATTCACGACAGCCATACTGGCGGTAGGATCGACCGAGCAGCATGGTCCGCACCTTCCCTTGATAACGGATTCGTTGATTGGAGACGTGCTCGCCAACAAAGTGGCCCAAAAATTGGGAAATGCGCTTCAGGCTCCGACAATTCGGATTGGATTATCCGAGCACCATTTGGCCTTTCCGGGCACAGTATCGCTTCAACCGGGGACTCTGAAGGCCGTTATCAACGATTTCGTCGACAGCCTAAAAAAACATGGCTTCAAAACCATTGTTTTGCTTCCCAGTCATGGAGGCAACTTTTCTACCGTTAAAGATACTGTGGTGGAGCTCAAGCAAAAACATCCGGATCTTACGGTCATCGGTTTCACCGATCTTCAGAGGTTCGTCGATGCCATGATCGAATTCTCAGGAGAATACGGCATAAGCGCCTTTGAAGCGGGAGCCCATGCCGGCGAAAGCGAGACCTCTTTTATCCTGGCACTGGCGGAGGATCTGGTCCGTAAGGACCGCTACACTCCCGGCTATTTGGGGCCTTTAGGTGAGGAAGAGATGAAAACTATTTTTGAAAAAGGTATGCCTGCTCTTTCCGAAAAAGGGGTACTGGGGGATCCGACCAAAGCCACTGGGGAAAAGGGGAAGGTCTACATCGAAAAAATGGCCGACTTCGTAGCCGACGAAATCTCGAAAATTCTTTAGTCTGAATAGAGCTCTCCGGTATCGACGAAAAGGGATATGAACATCTATGCTCTCATCGGAGAAGTGAAAAAACACAATCCGGTGAGTGATCCCCATTTGCTGGAACAGGTCTATGATTTCGCCGGAAAGGTGCATAAAGCGCAGAAGGCGGAATCGGATTCGTCTTATATTCAACATGCTTTGAGGACAGCTATGATCCTGGCAGAGCTGGGTCTGGATCGCGAGGCCGTATCCGCAGCGCTTCTCCACGATGTTCTGACCCAAACGGCTGTTTCTAAAGAGGATATCAAGAATCGGTTCGGCGAACAGATTGCCAAACTGGTCGATGGATCGACGCAGCTGAGCCTGGTTACCTGGGAAAAACTGGACAAGGAAAGAATTGCCGGTTTGCAGAAGATGTTTTTGGCAATGGTGGACGATGTCCGGGTGGTTATCATCAAATTAGCGGAACAACTGGATAAAATCCGTCATTTGCCGTATCTTCCTGCTGCCGAGCAGGAAAAATTCGCCGGGGAAACACTGTTCATCTTCGCTCCACTTGCCGGAAAGTTAGGCATCTGGTCTTTAAAGAGAGAGCTTGAGGATCAGTCTTTCAAATGTCTTGAACCTGAAAAATATTCAGAGATTGTCCATTTTCTTGCGGACTCCAAAGAGAATAGGGAAAAAAGGATAGGGGAGACCATCCGTTTGCTCGAGAATGAGCTGGCTGGAAAAAACATCCCTGCTGAAGTGACCGGCCGACCCAAACATATCTACAGCATTCATAAAAAAATGGAGGCCACACAACGAGAATTTTCTGCCATTTATGATGTCCGGGCCGTTCGTATTTTAGTCGGGAGTGTCCAAGACTGTTATGCCGCTTTGGATACCATCCAAAGGTTGTGGACTCCTGTGTCGGGTGAGTTTGACGATTATATCGCCAAGCCCAAGAGGAACGAGTACCGGTCGCTGCACACAGCCGTGATAGGTCCACAAAACAAGCCATTGGAGATTCAGATCCGGACTCATGAGATGCATCGAGTAGCGGAATACGGCATTGCCAGTCATTGGCGGTACAAGGATACCAAGGCCTTCGATACGAATGTCGATGAAAAAGTGAATTATTTGAGAATCCTTCTTGAGTGGCAGCAGGAACTGACCGAATCCAAGGAATACTTTCGGTCGCTTAAAGTGCCCCCATTTGCCAAATATGTCTACGTCCTTACGCCGAAAGGGGATATATTCGATCTTCCGGCCGGAGCCACGCCCCTCGACTTTGCTTATCGTATCCACACGGATTTAGGCCATCGCTGCCGTGGCGCTAAGGTCAACGGAAAGCTTGTTTCCCTGGATTACAGGCTTCGCAGCGGAGACCGTGTGGAGATCGTAAAATCTAAGGAAAGGCGGCCCAGCCGGGATTGGTTGAATCCTCAGCTGGGTTATGTCTATACGCCGCGGGTCAAACAAAAGATACGGCAGTGGTTCCGCATTCATGAGCGCGAGGCAAATGTCTCCAGGGGAAGAGATGTTTTGGAACGGGTCCTTAAGCAATTGAGGATAAGAGGGAAGAATTTCGAAGAAATCGCTCCTCTTTTCGGTTATAAAAAATCCGGAGATCTTTTGGAAGCCATCGGGTATGGAGAAATTCGCTCCAACCATCTTAAGACGAAGCTGAACCGGCTTTGGAAAGAAATACCGGATGAAACTCCGTTTGTGCCTGTGGTTTCATCCCCTAAGGAGAAATCTCGAATTTTGGTTGAGGGCGCTAAGGATTTTTTAACTCGGACAGCCCAATGCTGCCGTCCTCTGCCAGGCGATAAGATCACCGGTTATGTAACAAAAGGGCGGGGAGTGACGGTTCACCGGGCTGACTGCCACAATATCCTGCGGCAAAAAGACAGAGAGCGGTTGATGGATGTGGGCTGGGGCAAAGGCCGCCAGCTGCATGATATCAGTATACGGGTGGAGTGCATGGATGCCAAAAAGATACTCAAGGAGATGGCCGTCATCGTCGAGATGGAGGATGCACGCATGCTGTCATCCAACCTGAACGTTCTCCATAAAGAGCCTATCTCGGTCATAAACGTCCTTTTGGAGATCGGAGACGTTGCCCAGCTGAACCAGATTCTGAATAAAATTAAGGGGCTTCCGAATGTGTATGAAGCCAAAAAAAAGACTCACTAAACCTCGGAAATGCTTCCATCTAATGCAGTCAGGAATCTTGACAATGCCATGCGGTTTGATAATTATAGAGGGATGATTTCTTGTCATTTCTGAGACGAATTGGAGGTCTATATGACAAATAAGATGTCGCGAAGGAATTTCTTCAGCCAGAGTTTCAAATTGGGGGCCGGCACTTTCTTGGCAAAAAGCATGCCCTCTTTTCAGGCCGGTCAATCCGGACGTATCCCTATGATCATCAGCAGCCACTGGAATGAGACAGGGAAGAAAGCTGTTGAGACGGGATGGGAGATATTGGCAAGCGGCGGCAACATTCTGGATGCTGTGGAGAAAGCGGCCAATATCATCGAACTCGATGCCGAAGGTCTGGGTGTCGGCTACGGCGGCCTGCCGAATGAAGAGGGGATCGTCCAGCTGGATGCTTCCATCATGGATGGCAAAACATACAATGCAGGCTCCGTTGCCGCTTTGGAGAACATAAAGACGCCGTGCTCAGTGGCCCGGATCGTCATGGAACGGACGGACCATGTCATGCTCGTAGGCAAAGATGCCTTGAAATTCGCGAAGAAGTGGGGTTTTAAGGAAGAAGATCTCTTGACCGATAAAGCGCGCCAAATCTGGCTCAAATGGAAGGAAAACATCAGCAAAGACGATGATTGGGGACCGCCGGATCATATAAAGACAATTAAAAATAATGTATCCACTCTGAACAGTGATGATGATGATGTGGAACGTGTGACCGGCACGACGAATGTCTTGGCCGTTGATACGGACGGGAACATTGCCGGAATCACCACTACGAGCGGATTGTCCTTCAAAATTGCAGGCCGCATAGGTGATTCTCCGATTATCGGTGCCGGTCTGTATGTGGATAATAATGTCGGGGCGGCCGGGGCGACAGGCAGGGGGGAGGATGTCATCAAATCCTGTGGTTCCTACTACGTCGTGATGCGCATGAAGGAAGGCCGAACCCCTCAGCAGGCCTGTGAAGATGCCATGAAGATGATTGCCGATAAATACAAAAGTATCGGCTCCGATTACCTTCCCGGAGAAAAATTCGTGGCCATCAACAAAAAGGGCGAGATGGGGTGTGCCGGCATGCGGGGATCGATACCTCCTCAAATGTCGGTGATGACGTCCGCAGGTTTCGCGCTGCACAAAGGCACAATTGTCTTCCCGGTGAAGAAGTCATTCTAAAAATTCCCGTCCGGCGAGAGATTTATAGGCTTTATTTGAACCAGGTTTCTCTCAGAATCTTGAGAATGTCCTTTTCTTCCTGTTCGAGAAGCACGCTGTGATCGGCTTCCTGGAGAAAATCCAACTCTTTGAGTTTGTTCAGGATTTTGTTGACTGCGGCAAAGGGTTTCACTTTATCGGTTTCAATCACGATATCAGCATCCTCCGATTCTTCATAGGGGATGGTCACACCGGCCACATTCTTCAATGTGCCTTGCTCAGCTTTCCTGAAAAGGCCTTTCTCGTCCCTTTCTCGCAAAATGTCCATTGGGCATTTGAGGTAGACTTCCATGTATCTCTTTATAAGTCGGCGGGCCTCATCCCTTAGATCGCGGTAAGGAGATATGGTGGCGGCGATGGCGATGACTCCGTTGTCAGTCAACAGTTTGCACTCGAAGGCGATACGCCGAATATTTTTTTGCGTTTCTTTCTTGGAAAATCCCAGTTGATCTTCGTAGCTTCTGCGGATTTCTCCACCGATCAAAACAGCCGTTTTATAACCGAGCATATTCAAGCGCTCAGCTAGAATCCGCCCTGTCTCTTTTTTTCCGCAGAAGGGGAGCCCGGTGATCCATACGGTGAAACCTTCCTGAATGCGAGATCCCCTCTTTTTTTCGGCCATTCGTTCTCACCTTATCTTTAAACTAACATCTCGTTCCCTTTTTCGCAAGCAGCCCGTTTCCGAGAAAAACATTCACCTCATTATCAACGGCCAGTAAAACTTGACGAACAAGAGAAAGACAATCCACGACACCAGACTGATAAGCAGGGCCGGCTTCAAAATTTTCCGAATAGAGAAATATCCGGACGCATAGGCAATGGCGTTCGGCGGAGTTCCGACAGGCAGGCAGAAGGCCAAACCCGCGGGGACCGTAACCGCCAAAACAAGCAGCTCCGGTGAAAGATTGAGCGTGCTGACGAATCCGAAGGAAAGAGGAACCAGGATGACGACAGCTGCGGCATTGCTGACGAGCTCGGTGATGAATTTCGAGAGCCCTGACAGCACGATAATGAGCACAAAGGGAGAGATCATCATGGAACCGAGAATTTGTTCGGCTATCCAATCGATAGCGTTTGTTTCTGCCAGTGCTTTCCCCAGAGCAATAGCCCCGCCGTACATGATGATAACGCCCCAGTTGACGTAGTCGATGACATCCATCCATTTGGCGATATTCAGCACGAAGACCATAACCGCGGCTGCCAGCGAAATAACGGCCAGGCCGATACGGTGACCTCCGTATATCCAGAAAAATATAGTGACGACAAGCAGCAGTCCTATTTTGATTTCATCACGGCTGATCGGACCTATCCGCTGCAGCTCCTGCTGCAGCAGCCTGCGGGCCGGGGACACATCGTCAATCTCCGATTTGAAGAAAGAAGAGAGGATGAAATAAGCGATGAAGGTCAATACGAGAGCGATCGGAACTGCCGCCAGCGCCCAAAATGTGAAGGAAATATCGCGATTGTACGTTTCTTTAAGAAGTTCCACGGCCAGGGGAGCCCGTGCCCCTCCCAAAAAAGTTCCGATCCCGCCCACGACCGCTCCCCAGGCCAGCGATAGAAAAAGGGCGATGGCCAGCGGACTTCTGCCGCGTTCGAGCCGCAGGCTCTGGGCAATCTCCATGACAACGGGAAACATCATGGCTGCAACGGCATGTTCCGGCATGAAAAGCGCCAGGAGCGAGCTCGTCAAGAGGATGCCGAATATAAGATACTGTGGGCTTTTGTCAAAGCGCGTGAGAAAAAAGAGTGCAATTCGTTTGGACAGGCCTGTGTGCATGGTCGCCCCGGCCAGGATGAACACGCCCAGGAGAAAAAAAACGGCACTGTTGCCGAAAAACGAAAAAACAAGTTGTTTGTCCAGTATTTCCAACGCCGGGAGCAAAATGATTGCGGTCAAGCTGGTCACGGCC
>JAFGNQ010000195.1 GCA_016926925.1 Candidatus Aminicenantota bacterium | reverse complement strand
TTGGGAAGAGAAACTTCGTGCCGTGAGCGACAAGTTTCTTGTTTCCGCTCGGGATAGCTATTTCGACTGCAAAGACTACATTCCCAAAAGTGTGAACGAGCTCGTGAAGACCGAGAAAAAATTAGACAGGGTAGTTGCTATCGGCTGCACATACTTGATGTATGCCTGTTCGGAGGCAACCAAGCCCTTTAATATCAAAACACTGGTCAGCCTCAATCCCATTATGGTTGACGGCACTGGTATGTGCGGGGCCTGCCGGGTTACGGTGGGAGGAAAAACCAAGTTTGCTTGTGTGGACGGTCCGGATTTTGACGGCCATCAAGTCGATTGGCAGGAACTTTTCACCCGAAGAAAATCTTATTTCGACGATGAAATTCAATCCTTATGTTATTGGGAAAAGAAGACATATCCTTAATCTGGAAAGAGTGAACAATGGCTGAAAAGAATAAAGAAATGGCTCCCGAGATGAAAGAGAAGCTTCGAGCTCGGTACAACGAAGATTGGCGCAAGAATTTGAGAAAGTCCATTCCGGTTAAAGAACGGATGAAAATTCAGCGTCGAAAAATGCCTGAGAGGGAGCCTGACCAACGGAACCGAGACTTTCGGGAAGTGAACCGGGGGTTGTCCGCAAAGGAAGCTATCGAAGAGGCCAAACGCTGTTTGGATTGTGCCAATCCTCAGTGTGTGATGGGTTGTCCCGTGGGCATTGACATCCCTTCCTTCATCAAGCTCATCGAGATCGGTGATTTTGAATTGAGTGTTCGTAAAATCAAAGAGACGAACGCCCTGCCGTCTGTGTGCGGCCGTGTATGCCCGCAAGAGACTCAGTGTGAGCAAGTCTGTAATCTGAAGAAGGCCACGGGAACTCCCGTAGGCATCGGAAATCTGGAACGATTCGTAGCTGATTACGAAAGAGAATCGGGTAAGATGCATATCCCGATACTCCCCCCGTCCTCAGGTCGTAAGGTTGCTGTGCTCGGTGCCGGACCTGCCGGCTTGACCGTAGCCGGGGACTTAGCGTTGAAGGGTCATCGGGTGACCATTTTCGAGGCGCTTCATGTAGCCGGAGGTGTTCTTGTGTACGGCATTCCCGAGTTCCGGCTGCCCAAAAAGATATTAGAGAGAGAGGTCAACTATTTAAAAAGCCTCGGTGTTGAACTGAAGCTCAATTTTGTCGTAGGACTGACAGCGAGTATCGAAGATCTCAAAAATGAAGGCTATGACGCCTTTTTCATAGGAACTGGAGCCGGTCTGCCGAATTTTATGAGGATCCCCGGTGAAAACCTCATCGGAGTCTATTCAGCTAACGAATACCTGACGCGCGTTAACCTGATGCGCGCGTATGATTTTCCCGTCTATGATACACCCGTGTTCATCGGCAAGAGAGTGGCCGTGCTAGGTGGAGGTAATGTGGCCATGGATTCGGTACGCACGGCAAAAAGACTAGGAGCGGAACAGTCCACTTGTGTCTACCGCCGTTCAAGAGTGGAGATGCCTGCCAGAGTCGAAGAAGTGCACCATGCGGAGGAAGAAGGCATCGAATTTCACTTCCTGACGGCACCAACACGTTTTATCGGTGATGATAAAGGCGGTCTGAAGGCGATGGAATGCTTGCGCATGAAACTTGGGGAGCCCGATGATTCCGGAAGGCGCCGGCCCGTACCCATCGAAGGGTCGGAGTTCATCATGGACATTGATATGGCTGTTGTAGCTATCGGAAACAGCTCCAATCCTTTGATCGGGCAGACTACCCCGGGTCTTGAAGTCGGAAAGTGGGGAAATGTCGAGGTCGATTGGGATACCATGGCTACGAATATGGAGGGTGTTTATGCAGGCGGAGATATCATAAGGGGAGGAGCGACAGTTATCTTAGCCATGGGAGATGCCAGGATCGCCGCCAATGAAATGGATAAATACCTGAAATCCAAAAGACCGAAAAAACGGAAGAATTAAAAAGCCGTTTTCAGATTTTTCATTAATAGTAACTCTAATTGGAGGAATCGAATGAGTTGGGTAGATGACTATAAAAGTAAGCTCGTCACTGCGGAGGAAGCCGTCTCCCTAATCAAAAATAATAACCGGGTCTACATCAGCGGGAATGCTGCAACACCCTTTGTGCTGATGAAGGCTCTTTCGGAGAGAAAAGATGAGCTGGAAAATGTCGAACTGGTTCATGTGCTCCTCATAGGAGAGGATCCTTTATCCAAGCCCGAGATGGAGGGGCATTTTCGACACAATTCTCTCTTTGTGGGCCCGGCGGACAGGAAAGCCATCAACGAAGGCCGTGCTGATTATGTGCCTATTTTTCTTCATCAGATTCCCGCTCTTTTTTACTCAAACCAGATGCCTCTCGATGTGGCCATGCTTCACCTGTCTCCCCCCGATGAACACGGTTTCATGAGTTACGGTGTCGAAGTCTTGGCCTCCAAAGCGGCTGCTGAGACCGCAAAAACCGTTATAGCCCAGGTCAATGAAAAAATGCCGCGGATTTTAGGAGATTCTTTTATCCATGTTTCACGTGTGCATAAGGTTGTGGAGATCTCCGAGAGTCTTCCTCAACTCGAGAAAAAGCCTTTCAGCGAGGTGGAACAAAAAATCGGAGGTTTCATCGCCGCTCTGATCGAGGACGGATCCACTCTGCAGTTGGGGATCGGCGGTATCCCGGATGCCGTCCTCGCCGCTTTGAAGGGAAGGAGAGACTTGGGCGTTCACACGGAGATGGTCTCCGACGGCGTCATGGAGGCGATAGAGTCCGGGATCCTTACGGGCGCCAAGAAGAACTTCCATCCGTATAAGATCATCCTCACATTCATGCTCGGATCTGATAAGTTGTACGATTTTTCGGACAATAATCCGGTATTCGAGGCGCATCCGACGGACTACACAAATCATCCGTTCAATGTATCCCGGAATGACAATATGATTGCCATCAATTCGGCCATTGAAGTGGATATAACGGGGCAGGTCTGTTCGGACTCCATCGGTTTTTACATATACAGTGGTTTCGGGGGGCAGGTCGATTTCATACGCGGTGCGGCTCATTCCAAAGGAGGGAAGCCGATCATCGCTCTTCCTTCTACGGCAAAAGGAACGGAGATGTCACGCATCGTGCCCCACCTGAAAACGGGGGCGGGAGTCGTGACGACGCGTGCGGATGTCAAATATGTCGTGACCGAATTTGGAGTCGCGTATCTTCACGGAAAGAATCTTCAGGAGAGGACCAAAGCGCTGATAAACATCGCCCACCCCAATTTCCGTGATGATTTGATCAAAGAAGCCACTTCGAGAAATCTCATCAGATAGTCTCTGCCTCTTGTTGAGCGGGAAGGCTTAAATGGTTCGGTCGTCAAGAGTGAAAGATAAATGAAGCAACCGGAGCTTTTTGCGGAAGAAAAGGGCCATATCGGCACTGATGAGTCCGGAAAGGGTGATTATTTCGGTCCTCTGACTGTGGCGGGTGTCTTCCTGCCGGATGGACAGGAGGAGGTGCTCCGTGAACTGGGTGTCAAGGACAGCAAACGGATAAGCGACGGAAAAGTCAGAAAATTGGCCGAGCTTATCAAGAATGGTTACAGCCATTCCATTGTCGCCATCGGTCCGGAAAAGTATAACGAACTCTATCTCAAACTCAGAAATCTGAACAGGATTCTTGCTTGGGCACATTCGCGTGCAATCGAGAATATATTGGAAGATGTTCCCTGCTCACTTGCCGTGACAGACCAGTTCGGGGATAAGGCCTTCGTCATAAATGCCCTCATGAAGAGGGGGAGAGATATCGAGCTTATCCAAAAACCTAAAGCAGAGGAGGACACGGCGGTCGCCGCTGCGTCGATTCTCGCACGGGCTGAATTCCTGAAGCGTCTCTACTTTCTTTCAAAGGATGCCGGTGTCGACCTTCCCAAGGGTTCCTCTCCTCTGGCTGAGGAGGCGGGAGTCGAGCTTGTTCGGCAGCGAGGATTCGATGCTTTGAACAAATACGCAAAAAAGCATTTCAAACTCACAGGCCGCATACTGAACGTCGTCAAGGGATAAATAGCCGGATCGTTCAATCATAATGCTTCCGAGTCTTTTCGGATTTGTTCGATGCGTTCGAGGAGGAGCGCCTTGAAAAGAACGGTTTTTTTTAAGAGGGAGGCGAGAGATGGCTGCTGAGAAAAAGACAAAGCGTCTGTATTTTGACAACCCCTATCAGGTGGAATTCAAAGCGAAAGTAATCGGACACAAAACGCATCTTGATAAGCCGGCACTCATACTTGACCAGACTTGTTTTTATCCGGAATCGGGCGGACAACCGGCGGACAAGGGAAGCCTTAACGGAGTCGAAGTTGTGGATGTGGTCGAAATGGACGAACAGCTCCTCCACGTCTTACGGAAAGAAGTCACATCCGACCAAGTGCAGGGCATCATTGATTGGGAAATCCGTTTTGACCACATGCAACAGCATGCCGGCCAACACATCCTTTCTCAGAGTTTTTATACCCTGTTCAACGCGGAAACTGTTTCCTTTCATCTCGGAAATGCGACGTCGACCGTAGAGATTGATATGCGCGAGGTCAAGGAAGAGGATGTCGATAAAGTAGAGAGATTGTCTAATGAAGTCGTGTTTCAGAATGAAGAGATTTGCACCTACATCACCCCCAAGGACATGATCGAAACCGTTCCTTTACGGAAACCCCCGAAAAAAGCGGGTCATATTCGGGTAGTGCAGATATCGGATTTCGATTACTCGGCTTGTGGAGGAACTCATCCCCGCAGAACCGGTGAAATCGGTCTGATCAAAATTCTCAAATGGGAGAGAATCCGGAACAACCTGCGGTTTGAGTTCGTCTGTGGTCAGCGGTCCTTGCGCGATTATGCGATGCGGAACCGGATTCTTCGGGATATTGCCCTTCGTTTCACAGTTGGAGAAAGTGAGCTTTTAAATTCCACTGAAAAACTTTTGTCCGAGTTCAAAGACCAGAGAAAGAATGTGCGGGATCTCCAACAAAATTTGTTGAAGTACGAAGCTCAAGAGCTTGTCCAAAACGCCGAAGGAGGCTTTATCAAACGCATATTCTCCGATAAATCCCCGGACATGCTCCGCCAGCTGTCTTTGATTATCATCAAAAGCGGCAGCTTCTTCGTTCTCTTCGGCACGCGTTTTGAAGGAAGGGCTCGTTTTATGATTGCCAGATCGGAAGACCTGGATCTGGATTTGCGAGAGCTGGTTTCAGTTGTTTCCCCTCTGATCGACGGACGAGGAGGCGGTAGGCCTTCGCTCATCGAAGTTTCCGGCGCCAAAACCGACGCCCTTGAGAATGCTCTCGAAAAAGCTCTTGAAGTCATTAAGAGCAAGCTTGGAAAGTCTTGAGGCTATTCGTAGCGGAGGCTGATGATGGGATCCATGCCGGCTGCCCTTCGAGCGGGGAAAATGCCAAAAAAAAGGCCTACGGAGACGGCGATACCGAGTCCTAGAAGGACAGACCAGAGTGTGACAGAAGCCGGCAGGGGTGTAGCGGCTTTTATGAGCAGTGCAATTGCGAATCCGGCGAGGATGCCCAAAACTCCTCCTGTCGCCGTTAAAAAGACAGCTTCGATAAGGAACTGTTTCATGATATCCGAGGATCGGGCACCGAGCGCTTTTCTAATTCCGATTTCCCGGATTCTTTCTTTTACCGAGACAAGCATGATGTTCATGACTCCGATGCCGCCGACAAGAAGAGCAATCGAAGAGATGGCGATCAGGACAAAGAAAACGGCTCCGGTGATCTGGTTGTAAAGATTGATAAACGTGTCCTGGGAATAGATGACAAAATCATTGGGCTTATCGAAAGGAACCTTCCTTCTCTTTCTCAATACATTGATGATTTGATCGATCGTTTCCTGAATGTGGCCCGGCTTTGTGGAGACAGCGTTGATCTGTATGTCTTCAAAATCATAGGAAAAGTGTTTTATGAGGGTTGTTACGGGAATTCCAACAATGTTGTCTTGACTCTGTCCGAACATCTGCCCTCTTTTTTCGAGCACGCCGATGACGGTGAACCTGTGAGGACCGATTCGAATTTCCTTACCAACGGCATTTGTGTGTGAAAACAGAACTTCATTAACCTCAAATCCCAGGACACACACTTTTGCTCGGTGAAGAGTGTCGAATTCCGTAAAGAATCTTCCCTCTTTCGGCGAGTAGATTTTAAAAACACTTGTCCATTTTTCGTTCATCCCGAGAATTATCGAATCTTCGGATTTGATGTTTCGGTACTTGACCGGAACGGGGACAAAGATTTTCGCAGGCAGGACGACTGCTACCGCCTTCACGAGAGGACATTCCCTTTCGATCGCCTTGGCATCCTCGAACGTCAGGTCCTTGCGTTGACGTTCCTCTTCAGGGAGATCCCCGATCCTGATATCTTTTTGGTATTTCGAGATGGAAATCAGGTCCGAACCGATGGACTCCAAGTTACTGAGAAAGGTCCTGTTCAATCCCTGGATAACAGACACCATGCCGATTACGGTCATGATCCCGATCATGATGCCGATCAAGGTTAAAAAGGAACGGAGCTTGTTGGTTTTAAGGGAATCCGCTGCCATGACGACGATTTCCCGGATTATGCCCAATCTCATTGTTCGGACCTCAAGGCGTCGATAGGATTCAATTTGGCTGCCTTGTTAGCCGGGTACAGACCGAAAAAGATCCCGACGGAGGCGGAAACCAATATAGAAAGTATGATGGCAAAAGGATTCAGGCTCGCCGGCAGGGATGTGGCATAGGAAACGACTTTGGCCAGGGTGAAACCGAGTACGATGCCGATGATGCCTCCTGCAGCGGAAATTGCCGCCGATTCGATCAGGAATTGAATCAAAATATCCCGACGCCGGGCACCGACAGCCATCCGCACCCCGATTTCCTTTGTCCGTTCGGTAACGGATACAAGCATGATATTCATAACCACAACACCCCCAACCAGAAGAGCCATAGAGGCGATCGCTATCATGGCAAAATAGATGCCGCTGGTAGCGTTCTGGTAGAACTCGATGAGCGTCTCCGAAGTCATGAAGCTGAAATCGTCCTTTTTATCGAATGGGACATGGCGTTTCGACCGTAAGATGGTCCTGACCTCTTCCTGAGCAGCCGCCATCTGTTCCTGCGATACGGTATGAACGTTGATCTTAAGGCTTCTGTGTGTGCCGTAGATTTTTTGAAAGGTCGACATGGGGATGAGGGTAAAATCGTCCAAACTGTCTCCAAAGATTTTTCCTTTTTTCTCTCCGATTCCTATGATAAGAAAGTCGGTGTAGCCGATCTTGAGGCGTTTTCCCAAAGGATCCAGTCCGGCGAAGACATGTTCCTTTACGTCTGCACCGATGACACAGACATAACGGGAGTGATCTTCGTCTCCTTTCATTATATGCCTTCCCCGTTCGAGCTCGAGCACGGATCCGATCATATGATCCAGATGCGTCTGCCCGGCTATAGAGACACCTTTGAGAGCTTTGTTCCCGTATTTGACGGTTCCTTCCGTCTCGATAGATGCGCCCACGATTGTACAGGATTTGCACTGTCTGCGAATGAGCATCATGTCCTCTAAAGAGAGGTTTTTCCGTTTGATCTGTTCCCGCCATTCCTTCAATGAGCGGAGATTGAATGAATATTTGGAGACGGAAAAATCGTTCGTACCAAATATAGCGATTTTGTCGTAGACATAATCGTTCAATCCCTGAATGATGGATATGACGGCTATGATTGTCAAAACTCCGATGATGATTCCCAAAAGAGTCAAAAAGGTTCTGAGTTTATTCGTCCAGAATGAATTCAAGACGAAAGGCCGGCAATGGTGGTCGTTTCCATATTTGCGCAGGGGGAATCGGTATTCCGCGAACTGCTCGACCTCAGGAACGACGAACCGGACGGCATTGCAACCATAGAGGCGTGTATCCGAACCCTCGGAGCGCATCACGGCGAAATGCC
>JAFGNQ010000028.1 GCA_016926925.1 Candidatus Aminicenantota bacterium | reverse complement strand
ATTCACGGGATTTCCGTATTCCGTAGGTATGCTGGATATTTGCGTTTTCGGGGGCGATGGGATTTCGTCCAAATCCTTATCAGTTTTAAGGAAATGAAGAGATCAAAAGATTCTTTTGACAATGACTAAGGTCATATCATCCATTTGTTCCATATCACTTGTAAAGAGGTCAAGATCTTCATAAATTTTCTCTAAAAGTTTTTGTGCAGACAACTTTCTGTATTTTGCAAGCAGGTCTATGAGACCTTCTTCCTTAAAGTCCTCATTGGCAGAATTTCTGCACTCGGTCAATCCATCTGTGAAGAATAAGGCCGTATCTCCGATGTCAAAAAAGCATTTTTGAATCTCGAAGCCGACCGAAGGAAACATCCCGAGGCAGAATCCTCCGCTCTCCAAACGACGGACTTTTCCTTTTTTATTCATGATTACAGGAGGAGTGTGTCCGGCATTGAGGTATTCTAACTCTCCCGTCTGAATGTTGAGGGCCCCGAAAAAGAAGGTTATAAAAGCGGACGAGGCAGTGTCTTTATGAACAAAATCATTCAGTTTTTTTGCCATCTCTTGAAGTATGATATGCGGATTGATCTCGGCATGAAGGCGCGCTCTCATGGAAGCCATGAGCAAAGACGCGCTCACACCTTTACCGGAAACATCCGCAATAGTGATTCCCAACCGTTCGGGATCGATAGGGATGAAATCGTAGAAATCTCCTCCGACTTGATAACAGGGAAAGTTTGCCCCGGCGATATCGAAATTCCGGCATTTAGGATTTTCCTTCGGCAGGAAATCTCTTTGAATTTGAGCCGCCAATTCCAGCTCTTTCTCCAATTTTTCCATTGCAATGGATTGTTCATACAGAATCGAATGTTCGATTTTAACGGCTGCCAGGTTCGATAGGAGCGTCAGTAGCTCCAAATCATCATCGGCGAAAGGTTTCAAGAGAGAAATCCGGTCGGCATAAATGATGCCTATAATCTCTTTGTTGTTGTACAAAGGAACACACATAGCCGATTTGATGTTCATTTTGAGAATGCTGTCTTGTGATTTAAAACGGGAATCATCCTGAACATCGGATATCAGAAGCGAGGAGTGTTTATTGATCGCCATGTTGACGATACTCTGGCTCACGTGAATTTTTTCGTTTTTCAGACGATCGTTATTGATGCGAATGACTTTGGGGATCAGTTGAGCCGGATTGCCTTCTTTCAGCATGAGGATTCCTCTGTCCATCGAAATATGCTCGGAAATCCGGTCCATGATGTGCTCTAAAAGATCGGTTAAAGACATATGGAGAAGGAGTGCTTTGTTGACGTCATTAATGATTGCGAGAAGCCTGTGTTTTAGCTTGACCTGCTCGAAATCGACCGGTTTCGCAGACTTGATGGTCGTGCTTATGTCATGTTTTTTGAGGACCTCGTCCAGGTTCATGATCGTATTGACATTGGCTGAGTGTGATGCTGAATCCGTCATTTCGACATTGGAAGAAATTTCCCTGTCAAATACTACCCTGGTCGTACCGATAAGTATTTCGTCTCCTTTTTTGAGTTCCACCTCATTCACTATGCGTTTCCCGTTGACAAACATCCCGTTTTTGCTTTGATTGTTACGGAGAACGAATCCACTATCACCACGGTAGATGAAGGCGTGTTTTCCCGAGCAAAAAGGATCAGGCAGAGGGATATCGTTTTCGGATGATCTCCCGATGGAAATTTTCTTTTCGGATAGAAGGAATTTTTGGAACTCCCCCTCTTTCGGATATATGTAAAGATATGGCATTTGATACGGCTTTACGATTATAACGCCCGATACGAAGAAATATCAAGAAAAATTGACCTTTTCCAGCGGCTTGATCATGCTCTTGCATTTGCGGACACGGTCCGCGAAGGATATGTCATCGATTAAAGGCACAAGGAATTCTTTGATATCTTTTTGGAGAGTGTTTTCCAAGAGCTCGATGGAATAATCAATGGATTTTTTCGTCCCCGCACGAATGTTCTGATAGGCTTTGATGATATCGTTGAGAGGGTAAATGAGACTGAGAAGCTCAAACACATGTTTAAGGTGTCGGGCTAGATTTCTTTCTAGGTCGATTCTTAGGCCATCCTTCTTTTTATCCGACAGGATGTCGTGCATCTCCGATAAAATTAGGTAGCACTTTTTTATGGTTTGAAGCGTTTTGGAGAGAACAAGATTTCTCTGGAAATGAATTTGTGTATCTCTCAGTCTCATCTTGTAAAGCGCTTCTATGACTTCAGATTCGAGGTCGCTTTCTTTTTTATGAAGGTCAAGGCATAAAAAATCGGCAGTGCGCTGAGTCCCGATATGGGCTAGAATATCAGGAATGGCCTTTCTTGCCTGGATATTCTCCGACTCATCTCCTAAATAGTCTTTCAAAGTTCCTACAATTTTGCTTCCGAACCCGATAAGGGCTTTACTCGCGACGCGCAAAGTCAAAGGATTGGAGAGCTGACTGATGAGATGGGGCACAAACTCTCTATGCTTGAGTTTTCCTGCACTCTCGATGGCGTATTCCAAAACCTCAGGAGAATCATCCTGCAGCAGTTTGATGAGATCACGGGCTAAAGGGCCTGGGGATTCCAGCATCCCGATCATTTTTGCTGCTTCCATCCTGGCTACTTCGTCTCTATATCCTTTTTTATCCAGAAGTTTTCCAATATGCTCTTTCATAATCCGGTGATAGACGTTCTGGGACATAATTTCTTTGACTTGGGTGCTCAAATCATTCTGCTCAAAAAGGTCATCACTCTCCTGGAGTAGAAGTTCTCCGTCCAGATCCAACAAGGAGTCCATAGAACTGGCAAGGATTTCGTTAGACTTGAGAGAAATGACTTTTCTCATCTCCGGACTCAGATTTTCTCTTTTTAGTAAATCGAAGAGATTCATGGCATAGAGTACGGAACTTTTCTCCTTACTTTGGATCGTATCGAAGACCAATTTAGCCAGGTCGATATCTACGGCTTCGGAGATGAGCTTATCGGCATCCTGCCATTTGATATGGAGGTTATTTTTGACGTGTCCGACATATTCTTTTGTGATTTTTTGATTGAGATAGAGCCATATAAGTGAAGCGACGGCCGTGATGATGCTTACTTGAACGAGCGAAATGTGGCCGAGGGACATTCCTATAAGCAGAAGAACGGCTGCTATCCCCTTGGCAAATTTATTGATGAACATATCGATAAACACTTTTGCCTTGAATTTGATCTCAGAAGATATGGGAATGTAGAGCAACTCGCGCACGGATTGATTCAAAGAATGGGCAAGGCTTTTATCTCCGCCCTTCAAGAACGCTGCCCAGTAAATGAGGAAAACGCCTTGAAGAAAGAATACGGAAAAAGAACAGAAAAGTAGAAATATAGGAGCGATCATGAGGGCTGTTTTGAATCCGAAATTTTTTAGAATACGATTTGTCAGGAGAATGTGAAGAAGGTAGGAAAAAATCAACAACCCAGTAAAAAAAGCACCGAGAAAAGCGGTTCGCGAATCTTTGAGGAAAAACGCACTCTCCACAACGGAGTTAAATTGAAAATCCACCAATGTGGTGGTGATGACGGACACCCCCATGATACTGCTCAATAACAGCAAATAGCGGCTTTTCCTGACTATGTCGAAACTCTCCTTGTATCCAATGCGAGACCTCTTGACTGCTGCATCCCGTGCAGTTGGGGCTTCTCCGAGCTTTGGAGATTTTTTGTAAACAAAATGGATGACGGCGATACAGGGAAGGAGCAAGACCGGACAGATCAACAGCAGATTCTCCGTTCCAAGGCTTCGCGCAAAAAAAGCTGATAACAACGAGCCTGAGATTCCCCCCAGAAGACCGCCACTTACCAGGAAGCCTACCAGTCTTTTTGCTTGTCTCGGATGGTAGATGTCATTTATTGTTATCCAAAATTGGGTTACGGTCATAATTGTGAAAATATCAGCCCATATCCAGTAGATCATGGATATCCAAATCCAATTAAGTTTAAAGAGAAACCAAAATAGGACCAAGTTCCCGGCAAAAAAAATCAAACTCGCCGAAATATAAAGCTGCCGCCTTACGGAATCGACGAGTTTTGTGTTTAAAGCGACGACCAGACCCATAATCAGAGCGGTTAGGAGGTAGGCGTATGGAAGTCTATGGGGTTCAAGCTTAGCGAGAAAAGTCGAAATTTTAACCGGCTTGACGATATAAACCGAAGTAGTAATCAGGAAAAAATAAGTAAAGAGAAGAGGTGCCGAGACCGCCTCTTCATCCCTTATGTCGCTGATGCGGCGGAAATATTGACTTATATCACTCATCGCCTATTCATAAAATAGGAAAATTTTTAAGGAGCAGCCGGCATTTTCTTAAGCGGCTTCTTGGGCTCAAGTCTTCAATGAGAGGAAACAAGGCATCTTTCATTTCTTTTCTTATTCTGTTGTCGAGGAGTTCGATTGCGTATGCCACGGAATCCTTGGTGCCGATTTCAATGTTTTGATAGGCTTTAATGATATCTTCTCGAGAATAAATGAGGCCGAGTAGTTTGAAAATGTTCATAAGATCATCAGTAAGATGGCCGTTTTTTTTACCGCTGTCCTTTTCCAAATATTTTCCTTCCGGGTCTGATTCGTATCCGGCAATAATGCAACTGCAAGATCTTCTGATCAAGTCGCCGATAATTTTCTTCACAACATCTTCTTTAAAAGTGACGTCCTGCCTTTCTGATCGAATTCTATCCAAGGCATCAATGATTTCCGTAAGGAAGTTTTTATCGTTATCCGCCAGTTCCCAGATGAGATATTCGGAAGCTTCTTGATTTCCTATTTTCCCGAGAAGCGTGATAACGCCGCTTCGGATTTCTCGGTCCACATCTTCATCCCCCATGTAATCGGCAAGAGTTCCGGTAATAGCGGCTCCAAACTCTGACAGGGCCGCTTTGGCGTCTTCCTTTGTCTGCGGGTTGTGCATCGCTTCGACCAGACCGGTGACGTACTCTCTGCGCTTCAACCTTGCTGCGCTCATTATAGCTTGCCTTCGGACTTCCGGAGATTCATCCCAAAGAAATTCAGCCAATCTTACGGACAAAGGTGAGTCCACGTTCATGAAGCCGATCGACCGGGCGGCTTCCATTCTTTCTATTTCACTGGCCTTATCCTCCTCAGCAAGCATCTTGTCCATGTACCCGTTCATGACTTTTTGATAGACATCCAAGCCCATGATCTCATTGATCTCGGCCACCATCGCTTTCTCATCGACCGCTTCTTCGATTTCAGGAGCAATCCCGATTTCAGAACCTTCGATGAGAGCTCCGAGTGCAGAAGCCCTCATTTCATTTTCTTTGTACGAAATCAATCGACGCACTTCAGGTGTGAGCTTATCCCGGCTGATCAAGTCGAAAACATCCATCGCATGCAAAACCGAACTCCGGTCTTTATTCTCTAACGAATCGATAACGAGCTTCATGAAACCGATATCGACTTTTTCATCTACGAGGCTGTCTCCTCGGGCCCGTTGCTGAACCAATTTGCCCTTGACCGTGTCGGCATATTCGTTGCTCACTTTCAGATTCAAGTAGACCCAAACCAGAATCAACATAAAAGATATCAGGCTGACGATCGTAATCTGGCTTTTCCAAAGGAAAACGGGCTCTTGATCCGGTGGGAATTTGAATGGGATCGCCAGGACAAGCATAAGCAATAAGGCCGCTGCACTTTTAGCGAACCGATTGACGAACATATCGATGAAGACTTTGGCCTTGTATTTTAGCTGTTGGGAAACGGGGATGAAAAGAAGTTCACGCACGGATTGATTGAGGGAGAATGATAAGCTCTTGTCAGATCCCTTAATCAACAGCGCAAACCCCAGGCTTGGAACGATGCCTATCGCTAGACTGCAAACGAGAAGCATTATGGGATAGACAAGCAGGGTGATCCGGATTCCGAAACGCTTGATAATATTGCTCGTCATCAAAAGTTGAAAGAAAAAAGGAACGGACAGGAAGATCGCGTTAAAATATCCGAACAGGGAAGCGTACAAGGCAGGTTTCTGTGAAACTTCGACGACTCTGTTGTATTGCCAGTCGATCAGAGTGGAAACAATGAGAGTGACCGTAACGACAGCCGCTAAAAGCCTGAGGTATCTGTTTTTCCGCACGGTATCGAAACAATCTTTGAATCCTACTTTTTTAGGCGACGGGTACTCGGAGCCGACGATTGGTTTCACGCTGCTGAGCCCGGGATGATTTTTTTTCTGCCAGGCAAAAATGATTCTCAGTACAAATAGGGTAACGACCATCAAACCGCAGGCAATAAAGAGTAGGTAGTCATGGATGTACAGATCCAATAAGCCGACAGATAACCCCCCGATAATTCCTCCCAGTATCCCTCCGCTTCCGATAAAACCGATCAATCTTTTTGCTTCCCGTGGATTGAAGACGTCGTTGACGACAATCCAGAACTGGGTCATAAGTACGGTGATGAAGACGTTAGCCCAGATAAAAAAAGCTAAGGCGACCCACATCCAAGGCCTTAGGAAAAGGAAAGCAAAAACCGCTCCGGAAATGACAAAAAAAATGCAGCTGGTGATAATCAACAGAGTTCTTGACAGTTTGATTTCCAGCTTGATATGCACGGCGACGACGAATGCCATAAAGACGGCGGTAAGGAGGTAAGCTTTGGGCAAGTCAATAGCGTCATAAGTTCTCAGGTATTGGGCATTTCTGAGAGACTTGATGATAGTGAAAGAGGCGGTGATCAGGAAGAAATATGAAAAAAGCAAAAGGGCAATGAACTCTTCTTTCGGCTTGATCTCGACGACAAGGGATAGAATTCGGAACAGCCGGCTTTTTGCCATGAATCAGGTCAGCCTTTGTTCGAGTTATGTAAGATTTACTCTTTTAAAAAGCTGGATATCGCTGTTTCAACATCATCCACAATGTCAAGCACTTTGGTTAGCATCGTTACCTGGAAGACGAGATAGAGCTTTTGCGAGATTTTTGCGATTTTGAACTGTCCCCCAAAATTATGCGTGGAGATGTAACTCGCCAGAATTTCGCCGACGCCAAAACTATCGATAAACTCAACTTTCTCGAAATTCAAGAGGATTTTTTTATCACCTGCATCCAATTGATCTTTTACGAGCTGATGAAGCGTGACATCGCTCATATCTGAACGCCGAATTTCTCCCTCGATATCAAAGATGATGATATCATCCTTTTTTCTTGATTGTATTCGCATTTGTATCCCTATGATTTTGAAGCCGTGCGTAAGGTGAAGGTGATGGATGTTCTGACCTTACTTGAATCCGGCTTTTATCCACAGAACATGTTTCAATTCTAACAATGTTTTTATCAAAAGGGTTGAACAAAGTCAATACGTTTTAAGGCTTAAGGCCTTTGAAATATGAGGCCGATGCCAATCCATGAAGGCTGCCGGAGATGTGGATTTGAGCCAATATGAAAACCAGAGGAAGTTCATTTTCCTGCCAACCGTGCTTCTTGCGGTTGTCCGGCATTAGGACTATAATCAATATTGAAAAGATCTCCCGTAAAAATGTAATGGAAGAGAGAAATCGAAGCGAATTTGGGAGTCATAAACATGTCTTCTTGTATATCTTCCTGATTTTTCTTCTTAGCGCAGCTGTTGCCACTGCAAAGGACAGTGAATGCCGATGGTCGGGGATTGAGAGGGTCGTTGCTATCGGTGATCTGCACGGTGATTACAATAATTTTGTCAGGATATTAAAGGGTGTGCGTCTCGTTGATGAATCCGTTCATTGGATCGGCGGCAAAACTCATCTTGTCCAAACCGGGGATGTCATGGACAGGGGGCCGGATGCCAAAATTATCTTCGACTTAATCATGAATTTGGAAAAGGAGGCAGAACAAGCGGGCGGAATGGTTCACATGTTGATCGGCAATCATGAGGAGATGAACATCACCGGAATCGCCATCCGGCAGCCTCGTTATGTCCTGGTGAGCCAATTCCTTTCATTCCTCCCCTCCCCATACATCGAATTGAAAGAAAAGGAAATCCGAAAACGGTTTGAAAGTGAAGATCACAGAGGCAAGGACTCTGGAGCGTCTTTAGAGACCGAACTCGAAGAGTTCTGGACGAACATGCTCCGAAACAGCGATGAAGCCAAATCGGCATACACGGCACATTTCAATGACACTTATGGGAAATGGATTATTGAACACAATGCTGTCATAAAAATCAACGGGACCGTCTTTGTTCATGGCGGAATCAGCCATAAATATTCTCAGTGGAAGCTCGAAGATATTAACACACTCTTGAGAATGGAGCTGAACAAGTTCCGCATAGCATTGAAGCAGAGGAAATCTTTAAATTTCAAACCCAGAATCGTCTATGCATCCGATGGCCCACTCTGGTACAGAGGCTTGGCGCAGGAAGACTCAAGCTTTACCACGGAAGTGGATAAAATTCTCGACAATCTTCAGGCAGAGCGAATGGTCATTGCTCACACCCCTCAAAGGGGAAGCCGGGTGGTCACCAAAGAGTTTGTGAGCAGGTTTGATGGGAAAGTCTGGGTTATAGATACCGGTATATCGAAAGCTTACGGTGGTTTTTTGAGCGCTTTAATCATAGAGGGTGGGGAATTGAGCCTTTGGGGGGAAAATAATGAAAATAATTAAAACGTTGCTGCTTTTCTTTCTCCTGAGCTTTTCTTTTGATCTTATTTTAAGGTCTCAGGGGGAGGGGGGTCTTGAAGAAGATTGGAAACAGATGGAACATTTTTTAAGAACAGCAAGGATAACTTCCGTTGTCGTTCGTGAAGATGCAGGCAGAACGGCCCCCTGGGATGTTATCCTGGACGATGGAAAAACACATAGGAAAGCCAGATTCAAAAACATCGATCTCGCACGACCCGAATTGCTGCCCGACAGTTACCATTATGAAATTGCCGCCTACGAACTGAGCAAGCTTCTCGATATGTCCATCATTCCTCCCGTAGTTGAAAGGGAGATTGAGGGGATAAAAGGCTCGCTGCAGCTTTTTCTGGAAGACTGCATTCCACTGGATCGTCAGAGAAGAATGGTGTTAGAGGCTCCTGATCCTCAGCGACTCGCTGATGCTCTGGATGATCTTGCCGTTTTCGAAAATCTATCCTACTGTAAACGGGAAGAGTCGGATATTCTCATCCATGGAAAGGATTGGAGCGTCTGCCGCGTCGATTTCTCTGAAGCTTTTGACCCCGAAAAAAAAATGTTTTCAGGGAGCAAAATCCAGCGTTGCTCCGAAAAACTCTACCTCAAGCTCGCGGATACGAATCCGAATGATTTTCGCTCCAGGCTTGAGAATCACTTGAATGCTGAGGAAATCCAAGCTTTAGTGAGCCGGAGAGAGCTGATCCTCAATCATCTGAGACATCTGATTCAGGAAAGAGGCAGAGAAGCGGTATTGTTCATCCCTTGATGCGGCCGCTCCGGTTATCGATTCCACTTTATTTTATGAATAATCCAGGCTAGGCGCAGGATGCATGCCCAAATAGTGTGCAATTGACGGTAATGCCTGCAAAATCAATTTGTTATGTAAGACCGGAGAGGTTTTTCAACACACTTTTTCACAGAAAACGTGGAAAACAAGCCCGATTTCCTGTTGACATTTTTCCGATGGTGTGAAAAATTCATGGGAGTCCGATGGAGGAGGGATCTCCATGAATCTTCCGTTAAAAGGGGAGAGCGGCTCAAATCGACTTGCGTCCGGAATGGCCGTCTCTAAGGCTCTCGGATTATTTGCCAAACTCTATCCTGGAGAGGCTCCTACGGCGTTACTTTTAACGCTGAACATTTATTTGATTTTCATGTCCTATTACCTTATAAAGCCCGTCAGGGAAGCTTTAATTCTGGCAGGGAAAGGGGCGGAAATTAAAAGCTATCTCTCGGCTGCAACCGCTGTCTCGCTCATTTTCGTCGTAAAAGCCTTCAGCTCGATTGCTTCTCACGTTTCAAGACAGAGATTGATCACCTGGGTGACACTCTTTTTTATTTCAAACCTCGTTCTGTTTTATTTCCTATCTGTTGCAGGGGTCGACCTCGGTACAATGGGAGTCATTTTTTATGTATGGATAGGTATTTTCAACCTGCTGGTCCCTGCCCAATTCTGGGGATTTGCCAATGATATCTATTCCGCGGAAGAGGGAAAGCGTCTGTTTCCGCTAGTCGCTATCGGGGCGACTTTCGGTTCCTTCTCAGGTAGCGCCATATTCGGATGGCTCGTGAAACCCATCGGTCTCTACCAAATGATGCTGGTTTCGGGTGCGATTCTGCTTGTCTGTATTCTTCTAACCCGGATCACCCACCTCAGAGAGCTTAGAAAAGCCCTGAGACCGGAGAGCCAAATGATGTGCAACGAGAAAGATTCTGGGAAGGAACTGGAAAAACCCTTGAAAAAAGGCGGTGGATTCAAGCTCGTTTTCAAGAGAAGATATCTCATCTACATCGCTTTTTTTGTGCTCATACTCAACTATGTCAATACAAACGGCGAGTACATTTTGGGCAAATACATCACAAGAGAAGCACCCAAGATTGTTGAAACAGGGCAATCGGGAGGGCTGAATGTTGAGGAATACATCGGTAAATTCTACTCAGGGTTCTTTAAGTATGTGAACTTCTTGGCATTGATCATACAGCTCTTTGTCGTATCACGTGTATTCAAATGGATCGGTGTTCGCGGAGCTCTATTCGTTCTGCCGTTCATTGCTCTCGGCGGATATGCTTTTGTTGCCGCCGGAATATCTTTGCTCATCGTAAAATGGGTGAAAATTTTTGAGAACGGAACGGATTATTCTTTGATGAACACCACGAGGCATGCGCTATTTCTGATAACCTCGCGGGAGGAAAAATACAAGGCCAAAGCAGCGATCGATACGTTTTTTCAAAGGGCGGGGGATCTGCTTTCGGGCCTCATCGTGTTTCTCGGAACAACCTATTTCGCTTTCAACGTTTCAAAATTTGCATCCTTCAATGTGGTCCTCATCTTCATTTGGATTGTCTTGGGCATCCTGATCGTAAGACAACACAAGCTCTTGTATAAATCAGCCTGCTAAATATGGAAGGGGGAGACGGGTCTTTTAAGAAATTTGCGTTTGATTTTCCGAATGCATCGGATTATATTTATTAGACGGGGATGATTCGATCAAAGGGGAGATAAATGAAAAGAAGATTTCTAACCACGGGTTTTTTTTGTGCTTTTTGTCTATCCGTCGTCCCATTGCTTCGTGCCCAGTTCACGCCTGAAGAGCTCGCTCAAAGAAGTGCACTCGAAGAATTTTTAAAAAAGGCGCAAATTATGAAATCCGAAGATATCGGAGAAGGTGTGACCAAGCCCTGCCGTCTCTATCTCAAATTAGAAGAGAAAGAAGAGAGCGGCTGCTGGAAAAATCCCAGCGGCATGCAGAAAGGCTTTTACGAAGGCTGGCAGTATGAAATTGCCGCTTATGAGCTGGATAAACTTGTGGGCCTGAACATGATCCCGCCGACAGTGGAAAGGGAGTTCAAAGGGAGAAAAGGATCCTTTCAGTACTGGATCACGAGCACTATGAACGATCTCGAAAGAATGCAGAAAGGGATCGACATTCCTCAGGATAAGCTGGACAACTGGAGCAAACAAAAATACCTGGCTCGAGCCTTTGATTGTCTGATTGCCAATGAAGACCGAACCCAGCAGAACATCCGCTATATGGAAGGCTGGCGTACGATTCTCATCGATCATTCGCGAAGCTTCCGCAGCGCCGACGAGTTCAGAGAGAGGCTCGTTTTGGGACGTAACGGTCTGCTGGCTCAAAAGCTGTTCAGGATGCTTCCCCGCGCTTTTGTTACGAACCTCAAGGCTTTGGATTTCGAGAAAATAAAAGCCGTGACCGGTCTCTATCTCAAGAACCATGAAATCGAAGCCGTTCTTGACCGCAGAGACCTTTTATTGGCAGAAATACAAGATATGATCAAAGAAAAGGGTGAGGAGAACGTCTTGTACTAGAGTCATGGAAGGCCGCCAACGCATTAGATGGAACGGCTTGAATGATTTGATGATGCTGATGCCTATGGAGGCATCATACCGTGAATAATAAAAATATGTATTAGGGACAACGAGGGAGGGAAGTGATGAACAAATATCGAGGCATGCTATGGATTTTTGTCTTTTTGCTTGGAGCTGCCTTGCCTGCATGGACGCAGTTCAAACCCGAAGAAATAGCGGAACGAGCAAAATGGGAAAATTTTCTCTTGGAGGCGGAAATCACTCATTCCGAGCAGCCCTTCAGTGCACGAGAAGCTGTTACACGGCCGTGGCGGCTAACCATGGAAAAGGATGGAATCACAAAGATGGCCATATGGAAAAACCCGCAGGGCCGCATGAAGGGCTTTATGGAAAGCTGGAAATGGGAGATAGCCGCCTACCGCCTCGATAAATACTTGGGATTGAACATGGTCCCTCCAACCGTCGAGAGGCGCTTCCAAGGAGACTTGGGCTCCTGTCAAATATGGATAGATGCCATGATGAGCTTGAAGGATAAATATGAGAAAGACGTCAAAACTCCTTCATACAAAGTGTTTTATTGGAACAGAGCACTTTATTTACAGAGGGCATTCGACAACTTGATCGCCAATGAGGACCGACATCAGAATCAATATTTGATCATGGATGATTGGCGGATGATTCTTATCGACCACTCCAGGTCGTTCCGTACAGACAAAAAATTTACAAAAAAGCTTATCTATGATGAAAAATACCATGAAGGCCCGAGGCTTATGAAAGAGCTGCCCAGAGCCTTTTATGAAAAACTGAAAACACTGGATGACGGCATTCTCCGTGAAACAGTCGGAGAATACCTGACGGACAAAGAAATCGAAGCCGTTCTCATTCGCAAGGATTTGATCGTTACCTGGGTTGAAAAGAAGATCAAGGAACTAGGCGAGGACAAAGTTCTGTATTGAACAGACGTCCAGTCAGATAACCTGTTTCTGCTCCAGATAGCGGATGACCAAATCGCGTGATTGTTCGATGTCCAGTTCGTCGGTATCAACCGTGATTTCCGGATTGACCGGTTCTTCGTAAGGAGCGGAAATTCCCGTGAATTCCGGGATTTCTCCCGCCCGTGCTTTCTTGTAAAGCCCTTTGGGATCTCTTTCCTCAGCCTGGTTCAGCGACACTTTGACAAATACCTCAATGAATTCTCCATCGGGGAGGAGAGATCTCGCTTTGTCTCTGTCCCCCCGGTAAGGCGAGATAAAAGCAGTCATGGCGATAAAACCGGCATCGGCAAAAAGTTTAGCAACTTCCCCGATACGCCGTATGTTTTCCTCTCTGTCCTCAGGTGAAAAACCCAAATTTTTGTTCAGCCCGTGTCGAATGTTGTCACCGTCCAAAACGTAAGCCAGGTGCCCTCGTTCGAAAAGGCTCTCTTCTACCGCGCGGGCTATGGTAGATTTCCCTGATGAGGAAAGTCCGGTAAACCAGATGACAATGCCTTTCTGCTGCAAGAGCCGCTCACGGTCTTGCTTGGCGATCGTCCCTTGGTGCCAGGTGATGTTCTTTGCTTTTTGAATCGTCATTTTCTTATCTCCCTCTCTAGCGGTGATAGTAGTCCATCAGGATTCGGACCACTTCCGGGCGGCTGAATTCTTTTGGAGGTTCCTTGCCGGAGGCCAGCATTTCGCGCAGCTTCGTTCCGCTGATGAGCACCCTGTCGTCTTTAGAATGAGGGCAGGTTTTCATTGACGCCATCCCGTCACATTTGTGACACCAGAATGTCCAGTCGATTTTCAATGGCTTTATGAAAAGGTCCTCCTCGTTAATTTCGTCAAATATTTTCTGCGCATCGAAGGGCCCGTAATAGCTGCCGACACCGGCATGGTCTCTTCCCACGATCAAATGGCTGCACCCGAAGTTTTGGCGGAAAATGGCATGAAGGAGGGCTTCTCTTGGGCCGCCATAACGCATCTCCATGGGGTAGACCTTGAGAACAACCCTGTCATCGGGATAATAATTACGGAGCAGAACGTCATAACATTTCATACGGACGTCCGCAGGAATATCATCTTCTTTGAGCTTCCCTACCAAGGGATGTATTAACAGTCCGTCACACACTTCGAGGGCAATTTTTGTGCAGTATTCGTGACTTCTGTGAATGGGATTTCTGGTTTGAAATGCGGCTATGGTAGCCCATCCTTTTTCTTCGAAGAGAGAGCGTGTTTCTGCAGGTCTCCCATACTTTTTTCCATAAAGAGCGGGGTAAGGACCTTCGCTGACGGCTTTCACCGGTCCGGCGAGAAGGATGTCCTGTTGGGCATAGACTTTGGCTACGCCCGGATGAGCTTCATCGGCAGTTCGGAAGACATGTTCAGCCTCGAGCTTTTTGTCATAGCGGAATTTTTGCTTAACGGTCATCGTTCCCATCACCATATTGTCTTCAGCACTGACAAGAGCGATATCCGATCCGATCGGAAGATTTTCGGATTCCGTTTCACTCACGGATAAGGTGATGGGTATCGGCCATAGGGTTCCGTCTGCAAGACGCATTTCGTGGACAACTCGCGAGTAATCCTCTTTTCCCATAAAGCCTTCAATCGGGCTGAAAGCTCCGATCGCCATCATGATAAGGTCTGAAGTCTCTCTAGATGAGAGCCGAACCTGTGGGAGGGATTGCGCTCTTTTTAGCGTCGCCGCAAGCTCTTCACTCTCAAGAAGAAGGGGATTCAATTTGCCTCCATGAGGCGGTGTGAGTTTAGTTTTCATATGGACCTCCTCATCATTTCATTTCGGACATTACGCCAATTCCATGGAACGGCGGTTTTTCGAAGAGACACAAGAGATGCGAAATCAATTAAAGATAGCCGAGGGATTTGAGCCTTTTCTTGATAGCTTGAATTTCTTCTTTGCTTAAAGCGATATCCTCGGGCTTTTCGTTTTCGCGGATTCGGATATCGGTCGAGACCAAATCCCGGAGGACGTATACCACAAAATCGGTCACAGAGTTAAAACCACTTCCTCTTACGATTTCGGAAATCCGGTTATAGAGGTTCCTCGGGATTTTGATGGTAACTTTGCTCTCTCTCGGATTGACTTTCAATGCACTCATATGGCACTCCTATGAGAGTCTCAATTTACACGAATAGGCGAATTGTTGTCAAGCAAAAAGGATGTCTCCGTTTTTGCTTGAAAAATCCGAGTTTGAATAGACCGATTAGATCCGTTTAACCAAAGTCACCACATTCTTGCCGTTCTTACGCCTGTAGTCAAATCCATCCATGAGTTTGCGAGCAAGAAAGATCCCCATCCCGCCTTTTTTCCCTCCGGAAATCATTTCTTCAAGGTCGGGATCGTCTGTTTTTCTAGGATCAAAGGGGATTCCATCATCACTGACTTCCAATATAATTTTACCGGGCTCATTCCAAGTTCTTACCCGGATTTCTCCTTTTTCATTCGGATAGGCATAACGGATTATGTTGATACAAATTTCTAAAAGCGACAGTTCTATGGAGTAATAATCCTTCTCCGTTATGGATAAGGTATTGAGGTTCCTTTTGAGGTAAGCTCTTATTTTGTTGATCTCGCTGAGATCGCTTTCGACTTTGATTGCTTCCATTCTTCAGGTTCGACGTTTATGGAACATATTGTCATATTAGCCTTTGGAATTCTATCAAATGGTCATTGCAAAGTCATTCTTTTTGTGTTACTTTTTTGTGCTTATCGGATAAATCCAGTATAACGGAGATGCTCATGAGTCAAGAAGGAAAACATTTGTTCACTTCTGAATCGGTAACAGAAGGACATCCGGATAAAATATGTGATCAGATCTCAGACGCAATTCTGGATGACCTCATCCGGCAAGATCCGAAATGTCGCGTTGCCTGTGAGACGCTGGTCACGACAGGGCTTGTGCTCATTGCAGGAGAGATTACGAGCCAAGGCTACTGCGATTTTCAAACAGTAGTACGCAATACAGTCAAAGAGATCGGGTATACACGGGCTAAGTATGGTTTCGATTATGAGACCTGTTGTGTTATTTCGTCCATACATGAACAATCTCCAGATATTGCCATGGGAGTCAATGAGGAAAAAGAACATGAACAGGGTGCCGGCGACCAGGGAATCATGTTCGGCTATGCCTGTCGGGAGACTCCCGAGTTGATGCCGCTGCCCATTATGCTGGCTCACAAACTGGTCAAGCGATTGAGTCAGCTCCGGCGAAAAAAAACGCTGCCTTATCTCCGCCCGGACGGGAAATCCCAAGTCACGATCGAATACGACGGCAATGCTCCCAAAAGAGTCGATGCCGTAGTTCTAGCCGCTCAACATGATGAAAAAGTGAAAATAGAGAACTTGAGAGAAGATCTTAAACGATACGTCATCCAGGAAATTATACCCGGACATATGGTCGATACAAACACCAAGATATACATCAACGAGACGGGGCGTTTCAGCCGTGGGGGCCCCTTTGCAGATACGGGGTTGACGGGACGTAAAATTATTGTTGACACCTACGGAGGTGTGGGCAGTCACGGCGGAGGATGTTTTTCCGGGAAAGATCCCTCCAAAGTAGATCGCTCCGGATCTTATATGGCACGCTATGTCGCAAAAAACCTTGTTGCTGCCGGCCTGGCGGACAAGCTGGAAGTACAGATAGCGTATGCGATCGGAGTTGCGCATCCCGTATCGGTCATGGTTGAGACGTTCGGGACATCAAAAGTGAGCGAGGACAAAATCAAGGAATTGATTCGAAGCCACTTCGAACTTTCACCTAAAGGGATGATCGAAACCCTTGACCTGTTAAGGCCCATTTACAAAAATACGGCTGCGTACGGACACTTCGGGAGAGAGGATGCTGGCTTCAATTGGGAAAGAACCGACAAGGCAGAGCTGCTGAAAAACGAAGCCGGGTTATGATAGTTCCGGACATGCATCCCGTAGAAAAGAGAAGAAATACGCGAACACCTTGACTATCCGTCCTTAGAGCTTTATAGCAGGAGGAACAAGATGAATTATGATGTCAAAGACCTTAGCCTTGCCCAAAAGGGTAAATTGCGTATGGAATGGGCAGGGAGATTCATGCCGGTCTTAGGTTCTATAAAGGAGAAGTTTTCCAAAGACAAACCTCTCAAAAATGTGAGGCTGTCTGCTTGTCTGCACGTAACCAGTGAGACGGCAAACCTGATGGAAGCCCTGAAACTCGGAGGAGCCCGAGTTGCCTTGACTGCATCGAATCCGCTGAGCACACAGGATGACGTGGCAGCCGCTTTAGTGAAATACCACAAAATACCCGTTTTCGCCATAAAGGGCGAAGACAATCAAACATATTACGATCATATAAGACAAGCCCTTGACAACACCCCGCAAATCACTATGGATGACGGTGCTGATCTGGTGAGCACCATTCATTCCAAGCGTCGGGAACTTATTCCAGGAATCGTAGGAGGCACTGAGGAGACAACGACCGGAGTCATCAGGCTCAGAAGTATGGCCAAAAGCAAGGTCCTCGAATATCCGATTATTGCCGTCAACGATGCTGATACGAAACACCTTTTTGATAACCGTTATGGAACGGGTCAAAGTACGGTCGATGGCATCATCCGTGCTACCAACATCTTGCTTGCAGGAATGAATTTTGTCGTTGCAGGGTATGGGTGGTGCGGCCGCGGCGTTGCCATGCGAGCGCGTGGAGCTGGAGCCAAAATCATTGTTTGCGAAGTGGAACCTCTGAGAGCTCTGGAAGCCGTAATGGATGGATTTCAAGTCATGTCCATGAAGGAAGCGGCCAAGATCGGGGATGTTTTTGTGACAGTCACCGGGGATAAAAAAGTCATTACCGAAATGCATTTTCGTCGAATGAAAGATGGGGCCATCATTGCCAATTCGGGCCATTTCAATGTGGAAATAGACATCCCGGCGCTTGAAGAATTGAGCCATAAAAAACGAACGGTCAGAGAATTCGTCGAGGAATATACACTGTCGGGCGAGAAGAAAATCTTTCTCCTGGGTGAGGGGCGATTGATCAACCTCGCCGCCGCGGAAGGTCATCCGGCTGTCGTCATGGATATGAGTTTTGCCAATCAAGCTTTGTGTGCCGTGCACCTGATAAAAAAAAGAAGTGCGCTGGAAAAGGATGTCTATCGCGTCCCTAAGGAAATCGACGAGGAGATTGCTCGGCTGAAGTTGAAATCAATGGGAGTGGCCATCGATACGCTCACCGGGGAGCAGCGGAAGTATCTTTCGAGCTGGGAAGAAGGTACCTAATCTGGATTATTGTTTCATCATCTTTCTATAGCCGTCTATCTGTTTCTTCATTTCCAGCTCCGCACCCGAATAAATCTGATCGAAGAATTCTTTTGCCAGTTCGTATTCTTTATTTTTGAAATAGGCTACCGCGAGATTGAATTTGAGATCGATATCATCCTCTGAAATTTTAAGACCCCTTTTGTAGCTGTCGATGGCCGCCTCGTAGTCTTCTATGCGCTCGAAAATGACCCCTCTCAAGTTGTGTGCCATTACCAGTTGCGAGTTGGCTTCAATGGATTTTTGCACATAGTAGAGAGCGTCCTCGAACCGGTTTTGCGTAAAATAGAGCCTGGCGAGATTGTAGAATGGGAGCTCTCTCGATTGATAGTTCAAATCTTCTGTGGCAGTGCGGTATTCTTTTTCGGCCTTATCGATAAGCCCAATTTCCTGATATGCCGTTCCCAGGTAATTGTGAGCCTCTGTGAGTGTTGGATTGATTTTGAGACACTTTTCAAAATATTTGATGGCAAGTTCGAATTGCACCTTCATCAGGTAGGCGATTCCCATTCCGTTATAGGAGAGAAAATGCTGTGAGTCGAGAGAGATGCTTTTTTGGAAGTATTTAATGGCTTCGTCCGGATTACCGTTATTCAAATAAAACAACGCCAGGTTGTACTGATACCGCGGATCTTTTTGACGCTGTCTCTGTAGCTTTTTTTCCGGTGAGGCACAGAATGAAAGAACCATGCACATCATTACAAGGACGGTTGTCTTCATTTTCATTGGCGTCTCCTTCCCGTAAATTTCATTCGTTTTTCAGTTTTCTCGACATCAAATCTTGAAGCGCAGTCCGCGGGTCCTTGTTCTTGTAGAGAACAAGATAGGCCTGTTCAAAAATGGGCATTTCTACTCTTTCACGCATGGACAGCTGTCTGCCGGACAGGGTGGTCCGAATGCCTTCTGCAATCATCTTCATTCGGGATACGATATCTTCCAGCCGTTTTCCTTGACCGATTTCATAGCCGACAAAATGATTGCGGCTCAACTTCCCGGTGCATGTAAGAACCAGATCCCCGACGCCGGCCAGTCCTGCAAAGGTCTCTTTTTTCGCACCGAGGCTTTGGCCTAATCGCGTTATTTCCGCCAATCCTCTGGTGATGAGCGCTGCCCTGGAATTATCACCGAATTGGAGACCATCCGATATTCCGGCAGCAAGGGCAATGACATTTTTGAGTGATCCGGCCAATTCTACGCCCAGGACATCATCGGAAGTATAGCTGCGGAAATAAGAGCCCGAAACAAAAACCTGAACTTTTTTGGCCAAATCCAAATTCTCGGATGCGACGACAACAGCAGTGGGATGCGATTCCGCAACTTCCCGGGCAAAACTGGGACCAGACAAAACGGCAAGCTTGGGTTTGATTTGTGGAGAAAAAACCTCCGTCATTACTTCACTCATTCTTTTCAGCGTATTTTCTTCGATGCCTTTCGTCAAACTCACGACGGTTTGCTCGGAAGAGAGAAGAGGCTGCAGCTGCGTGAACACGTTCCTGAAAAACTGGGAAGGAACAGCAACAAAGACAATCTCACAGGATGTGACACTCTCTCTCAAGTCATTGCTGAAGGTCACCGCTGGAGGGAATACAGCCCCCGGAAGAAAAGTCTTGTTTTCTCTATAACGTTGGGCTTCTTCGAAAATATCTGCTTCACGAATCCAGAGGTAGGTTGGGATGTTTTGGCGACCGAGGTGGAGGGCGAAGGCACTTCCCCAGCTTCCGCCACCGATCACAGCTGCTTTCATATTTTTTTTTCTCCAATTTTCCTTTCGTTCCCTGCGATTAGACGCTGGATATTCCCCTTATGCCTTAGTAAAATCAAGATAAAAACACACATGCCCATGAAGGCGACGTTGCCATTACCTTCGAATAGCAACACAATTAAAGGAAACGAGCCCATCGCCAGAAGCGATCCTAGTGAGACAAAGCGGGTGATCAATACGCTTGCCAAAAAAATTCCTGCGCACATCAAAACAAACAGGGGAGCGATGGCAAGAAAAACACCGGCCGCCGACGCGACGCCCTTTCCTCCCCTGAATCTGATAAAAACGGGATAACAATGACCAAGTACGGCTAAAAACCCGCACAGGAGGGCGATCCGTTCATCGGAAAAAATTTTCATAGCGAGAGCTACAGGCAAAAAACCCTTGCTTACATCGGCAATCCCGACGGGAACACCGTATTTCCAGCCTTTCAAGCGCAAAACATTCGTGGCACCTGTTGCTTGGCTTCCATATCTGCGGATATCGTCTTTTTCTGTTAACCTGAAGATGATATATCCCGTAGGGATAGCGCCGAACATGTAGGAGAGCAGGGCATAAATGATAGTCATTTCAGTCGAAACTCGGCGATCCGTGTATACTCGGCTCCTGAAGGTTTCAGCGTGCTTTTAAAGAATATAACATTTTGTACGCATAAATTTCCGAAATCCGCAGTGCGGTGTTTTTCCAATTCGTCCAAGACAGGCTCGAGATTTTCTTTTGACTTCACTCTCCCGAGAGTCAGATGAGGGCTGAATTTTCTTTTCTCTCTAGGGAAATGGAGTTTCGCAAGCTTGATTTCGAGATCTTTGTGGAGGGCGGCGAGGGCTTTGCATTCTTCGATGCCGACCCAGAAAACCCGTGGATACACGGAGGCATGGGGGAATGTGCTTGTTCCTTTGAACGAGAGGGAGAATGATGGGTGTCCGTCACATGCCTCTTGAATCGCTGTCTTTATCTCTGATATCCGTTTGTCCGGAATTTCCCCAAGAAACTTGAGCGTTAAATGCATCCCTTCTTCGCGCACCCACTTGATATTCGATTGACTACAGCTGAGGAGAGCTATGAGTTCGGAAAGATGTGACCTTATCTCAGGATTGAGCTCTAAAGCCACAAATGTTCTCATATTTAAGGATCCGTTTTTGAGTTATCCCGTTTTCAATTTTAGAAGATGTCGCCTGAGCATAT